>NZ_JAUBTI010000031.1:0-59155 GCF_036702415.1 Microcoleus sp. D3_18a_C4
GTCCCGCCCGTCCTTTTTGGACGGGCGGGACGCCCATCCCACAATAACAATTAAAAGTGTAAGTTATTTAATTCGCGATCCTTAGTCGTGACGATGCGAGAAACGCTTTAGTTTTGTAGAATTTAGCAGCAGGGCGGACAGTCACAGCCGCCGCCCCTGCGGAAACCCGGTTTTGGTGGATTAATTAATCTTAGATTCAACGCTAGATTTTTCCGATGTCGCCACTGCTTTAATCTCTGAAATCGCTTTCCGGCTGAAAATTTGGAAGTAAAGAGAAACAAAAAACTCTTTGACTGGAAAAATGATAAAAGTCAAAGGATTAATTGTCACGATGATATTGCGGGCATCCGCTTTAGCTTGTTTGACAACTTGCTGCGCTACCCAGTCAGGAGACATGATGCCGATCGGGTTTAAATTGCTTTTAAACGGCCCTAAAATCAGTTTGCGAACGATGCAGGGTGCGTCTAGCCGCCGCAGGGTGACTAAATCTCCCAGGGCGCGCTTGCTGAGTTCGTAGAGGGGACTGACAGCGGGAATTACTTCTGCCTCGGAAGTGTTGATCCAGACTTCTTTGCAAGCGATGTTTTCGTTAGTGCGGACTGTTAAGAAAAAGAGTTCCATCAGCCGCCACGCGGAAAAAGTGTTAATTTCGTATGAGTTTGCGATCGCCTCTCCTGTTCTTTCTCGCTGTACGTTAATCCCGTGATTGATGACGAGAATATCGATTTTTTCTAACAATAGGGCTAAGTCTGCCTCTTGGCCAGCTTGCCAAGTTACGGTTTTTACAGGTAAATTTTCGCCGTCTACATCCAAAGTAATTTCCTCATTTCCAGAGGAGAGGGCGATTACTTTTGCACCAGCTTTGTGCAGGTGTTTGAGTAGCAAACGCCCTAAAGTTCCCGATGCACCGGTGACGGCTACAGTTTTGCCTTTGAGAGAAAGTGCTGTACCCATAAGTTTATCTATTAAGGTGAAAGTACCGCAATAGTAAGCATTTTGATTGTCGAAGTGATGCCGCCAGTGATAAGGTTTATTAACTAACCACTTGCCAGGGGGAGTCAGGAAGTCTCCCGGTTGGTGGGTGATGTCGGTTAATTCGTCTGCACCTTTGATGCCGCACCCGCGGGCGATCGCGCTCAACAAAAAGCCTAAAGTATAAATACAACCCGCTGCTGCGCCCCAGTGATATTCCGGTAGCCCAAAATAAGCTACAACCCACAGCAACAAGCCCAAAACCATCATCGCCGCACCTTCGGGCACGTCGTGACGCCAGTGTGCTTGCTTGTAAATTGTCTCGCTGACGGGGGTCAAATTCGGGCGGAAAACGCGGTGATGCCAAGTGTGCAGCTTTTGCAGGGGTGCCCAATAATGGGAGACGACGTGATAAAAGTCTCGTATTATTTCTGCCCAGCAGACAGAAGCTATTGCCACAGCGCCGACTATCCAGTAATTTACCATGCTCACATTAGTTTGAAATTTGAGATATTAGAGATTGTCTGTTTTGAAAGATAACTCAAAATGGCTTTTATTGCTAGTCTGGAAGTTGACTCAGGCGTTTTAAAATCTGCAAAACGCGGTACAATTCATTGCCGGGATTGGAAATAACAAATTCTGCCGATCGGGCATACTGGGGATTTTCCCCTCTGACTAACTTCACAAAAGAGAAGTTAGCACCTGTGGCAATCATCCCAAAAGTAGGATTTTCTGGGTTGCGATCTGCCAGCATATATGTCAGGAGTTGTGCGAGTGCTTCGTCAGTTGAAAACGAAAGTTGTTTGGATTCAATTACTGTCACCCACAAGTTTGCTTTCATAATTAGGATATCTATTCTGCCTTCGATGATTCTGCCTTCGTCTTCCTCTTGAATGGCGATCGACTTTTCGGCTTTGACTTGAAAATGAGACTCATACAGACCGGCAATAAACAAAATGGGGCTGATAATTGTTAGCTTGACGGCATTTTCCAATACCGGCGGAGAGTCTACCAAGTTGAAGTATATGTCTTGGACGCGATCGAGCAATTGTTTTTCTGAGTCTGTTACTTCGGGTAAGTTTTCTTGCCATTCTCGGAAAAATTCGCTGTTACGAACTCGCTGCAAGCCAAAGTTATCGATTAGATAGCGGAGGTTGATGTCTCTTGCTTGTAGTTTTTGCAGCATAATTTGCACCATAATTGACTATTTTAAGCTAGTTGACTCAGGCGTTTGAATATCTGCAAAACGCTGTACAGTTCGTTATCGCGTCTGCGAATTGAAAATTGCTCCGACAAAGCATAACGTGGAGTTTCTCCTCTGACTAACTTGACAAAAATAAAGTTACCACCAGTAGTAATCATGCCAAACGTAGGCTTTTCTGGATGAGGACTAGCCCACATATAAGCTAGGAGTTGTCCCATCCCTTCCTCAATCGAAAAAGCTGCTTTTTTGGATTCAATTACCATTACCCAAAACTGGTCTTTTAAGAGTAATATATCAAGTCTGCCTTCGAGGATGACGCCATCGTCTTCCTCTTGAATTTGAATGGATTTTTCAGCTTTTACCTGAAAAGGAGATAGGTAAAAGCCGGCAATAAACAACAGCGGTCCTACTACTGACAGCTTAACTACATTTTCTAGTAAGGGTGGATATGTAAGTAAATTGATAAATCCGGCTTTCAGCCTGTCTAGCAATTGTTTTTCTAACTCGGTGATTTCGGGCAAATTATCTTGAAATTCTCGAAGAAATTGCTCGTCTTCCGCTAGCTGAAGACCGAAGTTGTCTATTAAGTAACGGATGTTTATATCTTTGGCTGCGAGTATTTGTGTCATGGTTTTATTTTTATATAACGATAGTCCTATTATACTGCGATTTTTCTGCATTTTGATATTTTTACAGGTAAGTTTTCACATTTTATAAATTGTATACCGTGCAATTTATTTAGGTTCCAGGTCAGCAATTCGCTGTTTTTGTCCAGCTTGCATTTGCAACAATTGCGGCACGGTTACAAAACGATATCCCTGCTGTTTGAGTTTGGGAATAATTGCAGATAGCGCCTCGACTGTTTGCTGGCGATTGCCGCCGCCGTCGTGCAACAACACGATCGCCCCCGTTGAAGCTTGGGATAGCACGCTACGGGCGATCGCAGGGGCCGGAGGTTGCAGAAAGTCTTTAGGGTCGATCGACCACATCACCACTACATAATTTTTCTTTTTAGCGTAGTTTGCCAAACCGTTATTTAAGCGGCCGCCGGGAGGGTGAAACAAGAAACTTTTTGCCCCAGTCGATCGATAAATATGAACACCAGTATTATCTATTTCATCCGATGCTGTTTTTTCGGTAACATTGTGAGAATAGTGATGCCAAGTATGATTGCCGATCGCATTTCCCGCTTGCACAACTCTTTTCGCAATTTCTGGATACTCCCGCAAATTTGCACCCAAACAGAAAAATGTACCCACAACTTGATGTTTGTGCAAAACTTCTAATATTTTCAAAGTTTCAGGCGAAGGGCCATCGTCAAATGTCAGGGCGATAACTTTTGAGTTGTTAATACTGGCTTTATAAACAATTTGGCTGCGAAATTGCGCGGGCGGTGCGAAGACTAAAGGTTGTTGGGAAGGTTTGGGAGAGGGATTTGCGGGGGGAGAAGGGGGTGTTTTGAGTTTTGGGGGTTTCAGGAGGTTTGGAGGCGGATTTTCAACGGGTGCGATCGGTATTAGCGGATTTGAATTAGCGGTTTTTCGGTTTTCCCACAACAGGGAAATTGTGAGGCTCAATCCGATAAGTAGAACGGTTTTAATTACCCATGTTTTATTAATTTTGGGACTCATCAAATAGAGGATTTATTTTGAACAATCTCATTATGCCTGATTGTTCAGCTACGTTGAAAATTTGGTAAATTAATTTTTTTTGCCAAAGGTCGATCGCACTCAAGCAAGACTTAGGCAAAAACCGGGTTTTTTTAGGCAAATCAATCGTGGTTCGCCGCCGATTCCGATAGAAAAACCCGGTTTATTGATCCAAAATCTACGCTTTTAGTCTCCCCAACCATAAAACTAGATGATGACACCCTCTGCGGCCAGAAATATATCTACAATCTGCAAGTTTGCCGTGCCCTTTCATCCTCCGGTTCTTGCCACCCAAAAGCAAAATGACTCACCGCATTAATTTGCGGCGTCGCAGAGCGAATTGCCTGCATTTGAATCTCCAAAGACGGCCGATTTTTGAGAGGTTTTCCCCAATCTCCAGCAATGGCAGGAATAATTTTTGCTCCCGCAGGCGCTAAACTCACTGTTCGCTGCACCTGCGGCACAATGCAGCTTACATCCCCGCAATTTCCGTAAGACATGGCGTGGAATTCCATTGCAGCCGGAAAGGTGTCCCAAGGCTGCAATCTCGAATCATATCCCCCTTGATTTATCGCTTGATTTGCAGTGGGAAAAAACACTGCTCCTACAGGAATTCCCATCCTTTGAGCTGGTTGAATTGCTATTCCCAAAAAATCTAAAATCCCTTGGACTGCGTGAGCAACGCTCAGTTTCCACAGGTCTTTTTGCAGAGTGCCGGTATCGGGAAGCGGCGGTGTCGGTTTTGGTGTGGGAGTTGCAGGGTTGGGCTTGTTAGTGGCGGAAGTTGTTGAGGCCGATCTTAATGCGGCATTCTGGCTTCTAGAAGGTGGAGTTGCTACTGATATTGGCTGCGGAATTCGGCCCTGCCAAAGAGGTTCTCGCTCAGTTGGATACTGTTTGACTACTGCTTGAACGTCATTAGGATTGATAAATCCTTTAGCCAAATACCGCTGAATTAAATCTCGCCCTTGCTGGTTGCTAGCCCGCTGTAAAAGAACTTGCTGCGATGCTGGGCCGTAAATCCACAAGTCTTGAACTTTGGTAGCAACTGAAGCTGGTCCGATGCCCCGTAGATAGCGAATGTAGTCGAATAACATTCCTTGCGGCTTGCGCTTGACTATTTGATTTACTAACAAAGTATAGTCTTGCCGTGCTTGTGGGTTGTACGGATCGATAAAGGCTTGATTGCCCGGAACTTCTCCGAAGTCCTCGTTAATTGCTGCCTCTTCGCTTACTGTTAAACTTGTCTGATTTTTACCGTTGATAGCGAGGGTTTGCTGTCTGTCTGGACGCTGAGAATAGCTATAGCCAAAGTTCATGGTAAATAACCAGGCGTATACTTTTAAACCTCGCTGTTTGCCTTTGGCGATCGCCTTTTCTAACAAGTCGTATTTCTCGTAACCGCGATTTCTCACAACAGAAGGCCAAGCCGTAGGATTGTCGGCGGCTGGGAGCAGCACTTGACCATCGTAAAACACTTCGACATAGACTTGGTTGTAGCCTTTATTCACAACTTTGTCTAATACTCGATCGAGTTCTCCGGGTCTGACATCGCAGGGATACAAACGCAGCCAAACTGCTTGGGTTTCGGGCCAAGTTTTTTTGCGGCATTCTGCTATTTCCCGCGCGTGTTTGTTCAAAACAGCAAAATATGCTTGCTGAGATTCCCGTTTTCCCGACAGCGCGGCGCGGCGCAAGTCTTCTTTTTGATTGACCTGTTCTTGGGATAATTGGCAATAGGCTGATGTTTGGGCAAAAGCTGGTTGATTTCCGATAAACGGCCAAACAAGCTGGCTGATGAAGCTACTGGTTAAAACAGCAGTTACCGCACTTAAAAAGCGTCGCTGGTGTTGAAAATTCGCGATGCGAGTTGGTGCAATTTTCATGGGAGAGTTGGAGGGGGTTTTCTGGTTTAAATTGGGTGGCGATCGCATTTTTGCGATCGCGCTCAACAAGCAGCTACAAATTTTCTACTTTTTTCTGTTGACCTAGTTATGGCACAAGTCGATCGCACAATGCAAATTCTATCTGGAGGCTATTTAAATTCAATAAGGGCGATCGGGTAAGATAAGACTCCGCGATTAAACGGTTTTGCAGTATTTTTTCCCTAAATGCTGCATAAAAAAGCGCCTGGATACAGTGGGCGCTAAAAGCAGTTGATATTTCTACTAAAAATTGTTAACACTCAAATATCAAGGATGCAAGATGAATTATTAAAATTTATCCTCGATCCTAAATTTTGAGATTAAGCTCCTCTGTTAAGAGCAGCTTCAATCTGCTGAAATTCTGACTCAAGACGCTTTTTCAATTTTTCAGGAACGGGACGGTTTGGATAGGAACTGTAATGTCCTGCCAAAGAGTTTAATGCCGTCCGCATTGTCGTGAAAGAGGCCAGCTTGGTAAGAGCGGGATCGCGGCGGTATTCAGCAAAAAAATCGTTGATACTTGTGCGAGCCTGGGCTTGAGCGGCTGCTTTTTCCGGCGTGCCCTCTGGCAAAGTGAGCGCTGTTCTCAAGCTCTTCACTAATGCTAATGTGTCTTGGCCATAATCTCCACTCAGAGTGGCGGGAACATTGGTACAGCCCGCTACGCCGATGACAACAACTAATACCAGGGCTAACAGACGGGAAATGTAATGCTTCATAAGGTGTAGAAAAATGGAAGCGAAAGCGGTAATCAAAATTAACCTTTATCCTATCTCGAATTGAGCTAATAATGCCACTTTCTACAATTTTTGGGTCTAAATACCATGAAACAGAAAATTTGTCAATCTAAAATCTAAAATCTAAAATCTAAAATCGATTGATTTGTCCAGCAACGACGGAGAGAATTTGGGTTTGTCGCAGCCACTGAGCATCAAAAGCGCCTAGGTGAGTTGTAGTAATCAGAGTTTGAAATCGTTCTTGAATTGTTTCTAAAAGTTGATTTTGGCGGCTCAGATCGAGTTCTGCAAGTACGTCGTCGAGCAAGAGTAAAGGCGCTTCGCCGACGACTTCTTCAATAAGCTGCAATTCGGCTAATTTTAATGCTAATACCAGAGTTCGCTGCTGACCTTGGGATGCGTATTGACGAGCTGGGGTATTGTTAATGGTAAATGTAATGTCGTCGCGGTGGGGGCCGACTAAAGTGGTTCCTTGAAACTGTTCGGCGATCGCCCTTTTTTGAATTTTCTCTAAAAATGCTTGCCGCACTCCTTCGAGATTGTCTTTAGCGATAAATTCTGAACTTACTTCAATATTAGCATCGTATTTTACATCTAAAACTTCTGCTGAACCGCTAATTGAACGGTGCCAATTTCGAGCTAAAGGCATCAAACGCTCCAAAATTCGATCGCGCCTGCGGATGACGCGAGCGCCCGCTGTCGCCAACTGCGCGTCCCACAAAGCTAATTCCGAACTGGGAATTGGGAATTGGGAATGGGGAATTGGGAATTGGGAATGGGGGATGGGTAAGTCTTCTGTATTCTCCGGTTCGGGACTTTCGGGTGCAATAAATCGCATTTTGTCAAAACCTTCGGAAAATTCCGCTTTCCTGATTTCTTTAGAACGTTTCAACAGAGCGTTTCGCTGGCGCAAAATTTGGTTGTACTGCTGCAAAATGTGAGCGTAAATCGGTTCTAACTGGATGACTAGGCGATCGATCCAATTGCGCCTTCCTTCGGGCCCGCCGCGCACTAAGTCCAAATCCAAACAAGAAAATTGCACTACATTTAAGACGCTCAAAAAGTCTAAATGGCGGCGCAGCGGTTCACCGTTGAGCTTCAGTGTCCGACGCGCCCCAGAGCGAAGAGTTAAAGCTAAGTCGATCGCTCCGGTTTGACGTTCGAGTGTAGCATCAATTTGCCCGATCGGCTTTGAGTCGAGTATTAAATCGCGATCGCGCCCTACCCTGTGGCTTTTTAATGTAGAAAGCAACTCTACCGCTTCTAACAAGTTAGATTTTCCTTGAGCGTTATTTCCTACTAAAATAGTTTTGGGAGCGTCAAACGCTACCTTTTGATCGAAGTAGTTCCGAAACTGCCGTAGGTGCAGCGTTTTTAAATACATAATATAATGACTGTTGACTGTTGACTGTTGACTGTTCACGTGGGTTATTGATAATCACCCTGCCTGAAAAATCTTTGTTTTTATTTGTATTTTTAAAACATAGTTTTTTCAGTCCTCATAGCGAGGACTTTTGCTTTGAGGCAGGGGTTAAAAACCCCTGCGGGATATCTTGCGGATGTTGAGAAGAGCGCGGAATGAGAGCCATCTAACGAATAATGAAACATCGCTCACTATCCGTCAGCCGTTAACACTATTTCCTAGATTTGTTGTAAAAGCGCACAAACAGTTTTTCCATTTCAATCCAGACAAACATCAGAGCGCTGAAACCGAAGCAAACTAGCAACTCAAACCCCGTTAAATAATGAGTGCCGAAAAAGGCTCTCAGCGGCGGAACGTAAATCAGCATTAATTGCAGCATAGTAGTCACAATTACAGCCCCCCACACAAAAACATTAGTGAAGGGATTTAACTCGATAGTTAGCTGAGTGTTAGACCGAATTGCGATCGCGTGACCCATTTGTGCCAAACAAAGAGTTGTAAACACCATTGTTTTCCAAGCTTCGGGATCTCCAACATGGTTAGGGTTGGTGGTATATCCGTAAGCCCAGGACATCATTGCGATCGTCAAAATTGCAAAAATAATCCCGACCCGAATCATGTAAGAACCCAAACCCCGCGCAAAAATACTTTCTCGCGGACTGAAAGGAGGCCTTTTCATCACGTTCGGTTCCCCCGGTTCCACGGCCAAAGCCAAAGCGGGAACGCCGTCTGTTACTAAGTTCATCCACAAAATTTGCAGCGGCGTCAGCGGCACTCCTCCCAAACCCATTAAAGGTGCGGCCGCAATTGTCAAAACTTCGCCGATGTTGCTGCCCAAAATGTACTTAATAAAGCGGCGAATATTGCTATAAACCACTCGCCCTTCTTCAGCGGCGGCGACAATAGTTGCGAAGTTGTCGTCGAGGAGCACCATATCGCTAGCTTCTTTGCTGACATCGGTGCCGGTAATCCCCATTGCGATGCCGATATCGGCTTGTTTCAAGGCGGGGGCGTCGTTAACGCCGTCGCCGGTCATTGCGACAAATTTGCCCCAACTTTGCAAAGCTTGGACAATCCGCAATTTGTGTTCTGGGGAGACGCGGGCGTAAACGCTAACCTGTTCGACTTGCTGTTTGAGTTCTTCTTGGCTGAGCTTTTCTAATTCTTGACCGGTGAGAACTCGATCGCCCTCTGTTGCAATACCTAAATCGTAGGCGATGGCTTTTGCTGTCAACTGGTGGTCTCCTGTAATCATCACCACCCGAATGCCAGCATTGCGGCACTTCACCACAGCTTCCCGCACTTCCGGCCGCGGGGCGTCCAGCATACTGACGAGTCCCAGCCAAATCATGTCTTGTTCGCTGGTTTCCTCAGAACCTTCGGGAGGCAGGTTTTCCCAGAGTTTGTACCCAAACCCGAGGACTCGCAAACCGCCGCTTGCCATGTTGTTGTTTTCGACGAGGATGCGATCGCGCATTTCCTGGGTTAAAGGTTGTACTCGATCGCCGACTATAATGCCTTTGCAGCGTTCCAAAGTCAACTCTGGAGAACCTTTGGTCAGCATCAAATAATTCGGCTGCTGTCCTTCCACTGCTGGAAATCCGGAATGTCCCGATCTGCCGGGCACTTCGCAAATCACGCTCATCCGCTTGCGTTCGGAAGAAAAAGGAAATTCCGCCGTCCGCGGCAGCAATTGAGACTGTTTTTCCTTATAAATGCCTGCTTTTCCCGCTACACAAAGCAGAGCTCCTTCTGTGGGGTCGCCTAAAATCTGCCATTCTTGCTTTTCTTGTTGCAATACTGCGTCGTTGCAAACTGCACAGGCAATTAATAAAGATTCGAGTTCTGGATATTCCTCTAAATTATTAATTTTGGTCGATGTCAGGCGATCGGTAAAATCTCCGATCGGGGCATAGCCGGATCCTGCTACGGCGACTGTGCAGTCGCCCGTAGACACTAGCTGAACTACCATTTTATTTTGAGTCAGAGTACCTGTTTTGTCAGAACAAATGGTAGTTACCGATCCCAAAGTTTCTACTGCAGGCAGTTTGCGAATCAGGGCGTTTCGTTTCACCATCCGCCTAGTTCCGAGTGCCAGAGTGACTGTCACGACTGCTGCGAGTCCTTCGGGAACCACAGCCACAGCCATGCTTAGAGAAACTTCTAACAACTCTTCAAACCTGCTGGTATCGAAGCCGATGCCGCCGTTTTGGAAGGTAATCATGCCGCCGATGACGACTATTGCGACTAAGGCTAGGGCACCGGAGACTAGAACATTTCCCAACTGGCTCATCCGCTGTTGCAGGGGAGTCGGTTCGGTTTCTACTGACTGAAGCATGGTGGCAATTTTGCCGAGTTCAGTTTTCATTCCGGTGTTGGTGACGATCGCCTTTGCTCGTCCCTGAACAACTTCTGTGCCCTGAAAAATCAGGTTGAGTCGATCGCCCAAGGAAGCATCTTCTGGAAGTTCTAGCTCTGCTTGCTTGGTAACTGCTAGAGCTTCTCCTGTCAAAGCAGATTCTCTGACTTGCAGATTTGATGTTTCGATCAAGCGTGCGTCTGCTGCTATTTTTACCCCAGCCTCTAACAGCATCACGTCTCCAGGTACGAGTTCCTTGGCTGCTATTTCCGAAGTTTTGCCGTCCCGCACGACTCTGACTAGGGGGGAAGCGAGGTTTTTGAGGGCTGCGAGGGCTTTTTCAGCACTTTGCTCTTGGAAATAGCCGAGAATGCCGTTGAGTATGACGATCGAAAAAATGGCGATCGCATCTTTGGGAAAAGTATTCGACCTGATGTCCAAAAAAGCCGAAATCACGGCCACACCCATCAGCATCAACAACATGATGTTGGTGAACTGATCGACAAAAATCGACCACGGACTGCGGCCTCCTGTTTCTTCGAGTTCGTTGGGGCCGTATTGCTGCAAGCGTTCTGACACCTGTTTGCTGCTCAAGCCAGCGTCTTTGTTGCTGCTTAGCTGCTGGAGAGTTTGGTCAATTGCTACGGTGTGCCAAGAAGAGGGAGAATTTGAAGACATAAATTACGAGCGATCGTGGGGAAATTAGGCGAATGAGGCCGGACAGCTACAGCCGATCCATCTGGCTGATTACAGTGAGAGACTTTTCAGTTTTGAGTTCTGAATAAAAAACTGTTCACATTAGGACTGGTTTTGGGCGGTTCGATGCCGGGGAAGCAAAAAGCTTTCAACTTCACTGCGTCTGGTGGCTCGATCGCGCCGTTTGTAGACCTACGGCTGTTTTCGTATAGTAAACGAATTCTTGTAAACTCAAAGAAGATAGCGGTAGACAGTGGTAGTATGTAATAGGATAGGCTACCGTTTGAAACCAGCGCCGAAGCATGGGACTAAGCGAAAAAGTTTCCTAGTAAGCGTAACGGCTCAGCTCCCAAAAGCGTAACGCATTGAATAGCGCTTTCAATATTTTGTTGAAAGCTTTGAGAGATACCTCCCGATCAGGGTTCGCTAAAAGCGATGCCTGATCTGCCATACACAGTAGATCGAGGCGCAATCCTGGATTTACCGGGTTAAATGTATCTGATAGCACCTATCCACCTTACCAAAAATAATGGGTTTAAAGCCCCGTCCTTCGCTTGACGGAAGGCCAAGCAGTGATTCTTGGAATCCCGCGGTACGGCCGGGGAGGATGTCAATATATAGATGAAGAAAGTTTTTTTGCAACCGCTGCAGGACAAACAGTAGATGCTTCCTCTGGGGTCAAATCCAATGACTCCCCAGACCAAGCATCCCCGCGTTATGAAAGACCGGGCCGGGTCTTTCAACTTCCAACGGCTGAGTTTTGTCACTAAATGCTGATATTTCCGGCAAAAGCTGAGGCTGTGGCGATCGGGTTGACAATCTTTGGGATTTTTCCCACACGCAATTCTGCCGCCATCCTGACATGGGGCAGAATTTTTGCTTGTTTCCCTATTCCCCCAGCCTTCTATTACCAAAACTTTAATTTACTTAACACTTCTTAACAATCCCGCTTTTCCACAGAAAGCTAACAAAGGCGATCGGCCCACGGGACGGTTCGGGGGGGTTCTACGGCCACAGCAGGGCGAGCGAAGCAAACTCTTCGTTTATGAGTACCCTCGCGCATCTATCCTAGGAATGAGATTTGCCCGCACTTGCACCCCCAATATTTACCTTCTTAGAGAGATAAGTTTCTGTAATAATTTGTAATAAACAAACGCAGGCGAGCATTGTATAAAGTTATCAGAGGGTTGAAAACGACAGGCCAAAGTTAACAAAAACCCTGATTGACAAGGTTTGTCGCATCTCATAAAAGATGTAAAATTTTCTAAGGTTTCTTAAACCTCCGTTGCAATGTAACAATAGTGCAGGTAGCGGAAAGGGAGAGATCGATGGGACCAGCAGATTAGCTGGCATCAAATTTCAACCCTTGCAGGCACTCGTAGCCTGAACAAATTTAACTTAACGGTTTTATACCGCAACCAAACTCAATTAACTCAAATAGGAGAGTTCTTTCATGTTTGACGCATTTACAAAAGTGGTTTCCCAATCTGACGCTCGGGGCGAATTTCTAGCTCAGGGTCAACTAGATGCTCTCAGCAGCATGGTTTCCGACGCCAACAAGCGGATTGACGCAGTAAACCGCATCACCGGCAACGCATCCAGCATCGTAGCCAATGCAGCTCGCACCCTGTTCGCTGAACAGCCTCAACTGATCGCTCCTGGTGGTAATGCTTACACCAACCGCCGCATGGCAGCTTGCTTGCGCGATATGGAAATCATTTTGCGCTACGTCACCTATGCAACATTTGCAGGCGACGCCAGCGTTTTGGACGACCGCTGCTTGAACGGTCTGCGTGAAACATACCAAGCTCTGGGAGTTCCCGGTGGCTCAGTTGCAGCCGGCGTGCAAAAAATGAAGGAAGCAGCAATCGCGATCGCTAACGACCCCAACGGTGTTACCCGTGGTGATTGCAGCTCGCTGATGTCTGAAATCGGCAGCTACTTCGACCGCGCTGCCAATGCAGTCGGCTAAAAATAGCCCAGCGAACCTTTCTTGTAAAGAAGCGAGCATCGCATTTTTGCAAACAATCATTTTTGTACAAAAACAACACAACATTAGGGAGAAACCAGAACAATGAAAACCCCTTTGACTGAAGCAGTAACCGCAGCCGATTCTCAAGGCCGTTTCCTGAGCAGCACTGAACTCCAAGTCGCTTTCGGTCGTTTCCGCCAAGCAGCAGCCGGTTTGGAAGCAGCCAAGGCTTTGACCGCAAACTCTCAGCGCTTGATCGACGGTGCAGCTCAAGCTGTGTACAACAAATTCCCGTACACACAACAAATGCAAGGCCCTAACTACGCTTCTACCCCAACCGGTAAAGCCAAGTGCTCTCGCGACATCGGCTACTACCTCCGCATGGTAACCTACTGCTTAGTTGCAGGCGGCACCGGTCCGATGGACGAGTACCTGATTGCAGGTGTTGACGAAATCAACCGGACATTTGAATTGTCTCCTAGCTGGTACGTTGAAGCTCTCAAGTACATCAAAGGCAACCACGGTCTGAGTGGCGACGCTGCAACTGAAGCGAATTCCTACATCGACTACGCAATCAACGCTCTGAGCTAGATTTGCGTGATGCCCGGAATTGTAAGCTGCTGTTAGCTTAAGTGTTAGCGGTTGTTTAGAATTCCGGGCATCTGCGATCTAAGCCTAGTTTTGCAAATACTTTTTTAAGCAGTTTTCAGTTTTTAAAGCAAAAAAGGGAGAAGCAAAGATGGCGGGATTAGGTGCGGCAGAACGGTTGGGAATAAAAGCATTTGAAGAAGCGGGACGGGTAGAACTGCGCCCCCACTGGACGCAAGACGATGCGAAAGCAGTAATTCGCGCTGCTTACAGCCAAGTTTTCGGCAATGAGTATTTAATGTCGAGCGAACGACTTACCAGTGCTGAATCTCTGCTGCTGCAAGGGCAGATTTCAGTGAAAGATTTTGTGCGGTCAATTGCACATTCCGAAACTTATCGGAAAAAGTTTTTTTATCCGAACTCGCAAACGCGGTTAATTGAGCTTAATTACAAGCATTTGTTGGGCCGCGCTCCTTACGACGAGTCGGAAATTGCTTTCCACGTTGATTTGTACAATGCAGAAGGCTACGAAGCTGAAATCAATTCTTACATTGACTCAGTTGAGTATCAAGAAAATTTTGGCGAAAGTGTAGTGCCTTACTATCGCGGTTTCGCGACTCAAAGAGGTCAAAAAACCGTCGGTTTTAACCGGATGTTTCAATTGTACCGGGGTTTTGCTTCTAGCGATCGCGCCCAAAACCAAAAGCAAGCGCGGCTAACCTGGGAAGTTGCCAGAAATACGGCTTCGCCCATCTCCACCGCCTCCACCGGAAAAGCCCTTGGTGGCACCTCCGGCGGTTCTCGCGGCCAACTCTACCGAGTCACCGCAATGCAAGGTTCGGCTAAGTTTTCCCCTCAAGTGCGCCGGACTACTACGGAATATCTCGTGCCTTACGAGCAACTTTCGAGCCGCTTGCAGCAAATCAACAAACGTGGCGGCAAAGTGGTAAGTATTACCACAGCTTAAAGTTTGTGTATCGACGTTTTTTTGAAACGTCTTTAGCAAATTAGGACTAAGGCTAAAAAATTCTTCAATTTTATGTGGATATGTAAGGTGTGCAGTGTACACCCTACTTTGAGGCATATTATCTTTAGTCCTAAAAATTTCAAGTGCAACCAAGCATTAAACTTTTGTCATTAATAATTTAGGAGAAAATCTGGTGGCGATTACAACAGCAGCGTCCAGACTAGGAACATCCGCATTGAGCGATGCGCCGAAGGTAGAACTGCGCCCAAACTACACCAAAGACGACGTTGAAACTGTGATTCGTGCGGTTTACCGTCAGGTGCTAGGCAACGACTATTTAATGAAATCCGAGCGACTTATAAGTTCCGAGTCTTTGCTGCGGGACGGAAGTTTGACTGTACGAGAATTTGTACGGGCTGTAGCTAAGTCAGAACTGTACAAAACCAAGTTTTTCTACAACAGCTTCCAAACTCGGACGATCGAACTAAACTACAAACACTTGCTCGGTCGCGCTCCCTACGACGAATCTGAAGTAGTTGAGCACTTAGATTTGTACCAAACACAAGGCTACGACGCTGATATTGATTCTTACATCGATTCAGTAGAGTATCAAGAAAACTTTGGCGAAAGTATCGTCCCTTACTACCGCGGCTTTAACACCCAGCGCGGTCAAAAAACCGTCGGTTTTACCCGGATGTTCCGGTTGTATCGCGGCTATGCAAACAGCGATACATCTCAACTAGAAGGCAATAACTCTCGCTTAGCTGTCGAACTCGGCACTAACACCGCTACGGCTGTAGTTGGGCCCTCTGGCGGTAACGAAGGTTGGGCATATCGGCCTTCTGCCAGAAACGTAACTCCCGCCAGCACTTTCGGCGGCGCGGCAGCTTACGGCAAAGAAGGACGGCTGGTGCGCGTGGAAGTTTCGGGCATTCGCACGGGCGGCTATCCCAGCGTGCGCCGCAGCAGCAAGGCTTTCATCGTACCTGTTGAGGAGTTGTCCTCGCAAATGCAGAAATTTCAACGCATGGGCGCGAAAATCGCCAGCATTACTCCAATTTAGTCAGTTGGCAGTTGGCAGTTGGCAGTTACTAGCTTTTAGTCCAATACGGTTCAGTTAAAAGTGTTTATTCCTCGGAGATCCCCCTAAATCCCCCTGATTGTTGGGGGACTTTGAGTAACTTCTTGTCCCACCCCCTACTCCCCTTCTTAAGGGGGGCTAGGGGGGATCGGGCTTAACTGAACCGTATTGGCTTTTAGTCAACAGTCAACAGTCAACAGTCAACAGTCAACAGTCAACAGTCAACAGTCAACAGTCAACAGTCAACAGTCAACAGTCAGAATTACCAATTACCAAGAAGCTTATGTTGGGTCAAATTGTAGGTGGAAAAAGTGGCAATACAGCTTCGGCTGGTCGCTGCTTTCGGTATGAAGTTGTCGGCTTGCGCCAAAGCGATGAAACAGATAATGTGGATTATTCGATTCGATCGAGCGCGAGTACATTTATCAACGTGCCTTACAATCGGATGAATCAAGAAATGCAGCGGATTACTCGCATGGGCGGGAAAATTGTCAGCATTCATCCTTTAAACGCGGGTGCAGAATCATCCCATGAGTCATCCCATGAATCATCCCATGAATCATCGCACGATCACCAATAGTTTGGTTGCAGGGGCGATGAAAATCGCTCCGACACAAGCTAGAAGGGGCGATGAAAATCGCTGCTAGACAAACAAAGTCCACTCCAAGCGGACTAAGAGTTAATGTAACCCGCCCAGGCGGGTTTTGTCTGTTTAGTAGCGATTTTAATCGGCGAGTTTCCCTAACCCTTGCAGGTTTTTTCTGTGTAGCAGCGATTTCAAGAGACTGTTGGCGAATTCACATAGGGTTTCACCCCTCACCTCTGAAACCAGCACTCGCGGTGTTTCTCACATAGATGTAGTAGGTTGGGTAGAGCGTCAACGAACCCTACGCAACGCTTGGCCCAACACATTATTTTAAAAGAGTTGGGCCAAGCGAAGAGTTGGGTTTCGCTCGCGCTCTACCCAACCTACACTATCTACATTTTACCTATGAGGGGTATTACCCTTTTTAAATTCGCCAACAGTCTCTTCCAATCGCCGAATAACTAATAACTAATAACTAACAACTAATCACTATGGATTATTACGAATCCGACTCAGCGCCGGCGGGTGTAGCTGAGGGCGAGTCTTTAACTGTTGAACAGGCGATCGCAAATTTGCACTCCCAAGATTACAGTCTCCGGTATTATGCTGCTTGGTGGGTGGGCAGATTTCGAGTCAAGGAACCGGCAGCTATTGCAGCTTTAATTGCCGCATTAGAAGAAGAATCAGAACAAACAAAAATTGGCGACTATTCCCTATTACGAAATGCGGCGCGGGCTCTGGGTAAATTGGGCGACAAACAAGCCTTACCGGCCCTGATTCGCTGTTTGGAATGCGCCGATTATTACGTGCGGGAAGCGGCGGCTCAAGCTCTAGAAATGCTGGGCTATCGCGATTCTATTGAGCCGCTAATGAAGCTATTGGATGGGGGCGTAGCTGTGGCTGTGCGAGTGCCAGGAAAATCGCACCTCGTGCAACCTTACGACTCGGTAATTGAAGCTTTGGGAACCCTGCAAGCGACAGAAGCAATACCGCTAATTTCACCTTTTTTAGAACATTCTGTGGAGCGGGTGCAGTACGCTGCGGCGCGGGCGATGTATCAGTTAACTGGTGAGCGGGTTTATGGAGAGCGGTTGGTAAGTGCTTTGAATGGGGATAATTTGCAGTTGAGGCGATCGGCTTTGATGGACTTGGGGGCGATCGGCTATTTGCCGGGAGCGCAAGCTATTTCTGAAACTTTAGCAGAAAATAGCCTGAAATTGATTGCGCTCAAAGGAGTTTTGGAGCATCACCTCAATCAACAAGAATCTCTATCTTTGTCAGATGAGGCTATCCGCGTTATGGATTTAATGGATAGTTTACTGTGAAAAAAATTAGTTTACAAATGAAATAGGATTGCTGTAGCGATTCTCAATTGTCGGCCGTAAATTCAGGAGACAGCACATTTCAGGACACAGCGCCGTGCTGTTTCCCTACCGCATATCTGTATTTCATGGAGTTGAGAACTGCTATTTTCTCGCTTTTATCCGGGTGAACCGATGGCTGATGATTTGATGGAATAAGAAACGAGGCTTTAGGTACTAATTTTTATAAATTTCAGTGAAAATACTGAGGTTTGTAGCTGTAGTTGGTGAAACCGAACTGTTAAAATAATATTACCATCTGGATGAGTTTTCAGTTAAAAAAGTTTGGGTTTTGACGGCGGGCGATCGCGGAATGCTGGGAGATGGTTGTGTAGCAGCTAGAAGTATAAATCGGGGGATTCATCATGAACAACGATCCTTTTGAAGTCCAGGTGCAACATTTTGCAGCGCTTAAGTCCAAGTATCAAGCAACAAAATATGAAAATTCATCTCCTTCTAGTCTTCTGTATCTCATTCTGCAAAAAGCTGATTTAGAATATGCAATTACCGACTTCGAGTGGGATTGGTTAGTAAACCAAGGGCTTTTGGAAACAATAGAAGCTATCGAGAAAGAGCCACTACATAAGGATGAACAACGAAGAAAACTAGATGCTAAATTTTTTCAACTCAAGTCTAAGTTCAAAGTAACCAGAGATCCCGATTTACGGCTATCCAGTTGTTTGTATCCTATCCTTTGGAAGCTTGACTCTGAAAATCAGCTAACTGACTTAGAAGTTAAATACCTGAAACAACGGGGGCTTACTGAAACAGTTGCTATCGTTGAAGAGATGGCGCGATTTGCTGCACTAAAGGCTAAGTACCAAGCAACTGAAGATCCAAATTGTTCGCTTGATAGCCCCTTGTATCAAATCCTCAAGCAACTGGATGCACGACAAATATTAAGTGATGTAGAGGCTAACTGGCTGTTCAACAACCAACTGATTGATACTCTAGAAATTTTTTGGCAACAAAAAGCTGGACGGGAAGCTGAGTTTGCCCAACTCAAGGATAAGTACAAAGCTAGTGAATACCCAGAAACATCTGTCTGTAGTCCGCTCTATCAAATCCTGAAAAACCTGGATGCAGATATACAGTTGAGCGAGTCAGAACTTAACTGGCTGGAAGAGCATCAACTGAGCGAAACGCTTAGCATTGTTTTGGAGATTGAACAAACACGGCACTTTGCTGAACTGAAAGCTAAGTATAAAGCTACTACCTATGAGGATTCATCCCTCTCTAGCCATCTTTATAAAGTTCTCAAAAAAATTGATTTAGACAATCAGCTAGGTGAGCAGGATATTAACTTTCTGAAAAAGCGTAAACTGACTGAGACAATTACTCTTGCGCTTGACAAATATGTTGCTAGTCTGAAGTCTAAGATTCAATCGGGAGAGCTGTTGAGTGAGGCTGATATTGATTGGGTGAAACAGAATGGACGTGAGGATGTAATTACTTTTGCCCAAGAAAAGGAATTTGCTGCTCTGAAGGTCAAGTATCGGATTATAGATCGTGATTTCCCTTTCGATCCGTTTTACGCAATCATGGTCAAATTGGAGAAAGAAGAGCGTCTAGATCCTGTGTTAGTTGTTCAGTTAATACAACAGGGACTTTTAGCTAGTCATGGAAGGATTGCTATGGCTTACCACAGACTTGAAGCGCGTTTCTACGATCGGGAATATGAGCGCACTGGAAATAAATGGAACTTGCCCAACGCCAGCAGTCATTGGCGCAAGGCAGATGAACCGAAAAGTGCATTGCAGGTGACAGAAAATCTGGACTTCGACAAAATAAAAGAAAATAAGCTCAAGTCAGCTTTGCTAACAACTAGGGGCGGTGCTTTTCGAGATATTGATAAATTAGATGATGCACAAAAGTGCGCGCTCAAAGCTATTGAGTATCAGCCTCAGAGTCATCATCCTTACACTTTGATGGGAGCTATTTGTTTTGAGCGGAGTCAATTTTCAGAGGGTGAGCGTTGGTTTAACGAGGCAATTAAACGCGGTGCTGAATCAGAAGATATAGATTCTGAACTCAAGCAGGTTGTCAAAAATGCTAAGGATGAGAAGCGTCGGGAAGTTGTGGAATATCTGCTGAAAAAAAATCCGCAGCGGTATGCTTGGGCTAAGTCTTATAGGAAGCGCCAAGGCGGTGAGGATGCACAGCGCAAGAATTCCTAGCGCGGGTATGGAGTCGAGTTTTTTGCCGATTCGACTCTTTAACCAAGACTGTCCTACTTCGAGCAGGGTAAGCTTTTTAAGTTAATCGCCGCGCCTCACCCACGCTGCAAAAAGTTCGATCGCGCGATCGACCCAACCTACAATTACAATAGTCACGGTAAAGCTTACAAATAAATGGCATTAGAACTAATTCAGGCTGTCGAACAAGCAGATTCTTCCGAAGGCTTGTTAAACGCAGTCAAAGCACTGGCGGCGACTCCCTCAACACAAGCAATTCCTACCTTAATTACAGTGCTCGGTTACAACAACCCAGGCGCCGCTGTTGCCGCCGTTGACGGGCTGATTCAACTCGGAGAAGCTGCGGTGCTGCCGCTTCTAGAACAGCTTGACGGCTACAATTACGGGGCGAGAGCTTGGGCTGTTCGGGCTTTGGCGGGAATTGGCGACCCCAGGGGTTTGGAGATTTTGCTCGATGCAGCGGCGAATGACTTTGCTTTGAGCGTGCGGCGGGCCGCGGTTAGGGGTTTGGGGACGATTTGCTGGGAATTGATGCCTGCAGAACAAATTGCAGATGCTCAACTTCGCGCTGTGAAAACGCTGCTGCAAGCGTCCCGAGACCCAGAATGGGTGGTTCGCTACGCAGCAGTGGGGGGTTTGCAAGCTTTGGCGAGTGCTGCGACTGTTAAACCGGATTGGTTAGCGGAAGTTTCGGCCAGACTTGAGGAAATCACCCAAAGCGATGAAACTACTTCAGTTAAGGCTCGGGCTTTGCTTGCTAAGAAAATATTGTCACTTGGCTAGGGTTTGGGCGATCGTCTCTTCCAAGTCCCCTTGAGTGAGAGTCGTTAATATAAAGACTTCTTGTACGGTTTTGCCCTGTCGGGCGATGATTTTAAATCCCCCGCGGATGGGTACTGACACTCTTAATGTCATGCGGGGGATGTGTCCTTTAACTTTGTTGATGACCCCAGGCGTGACTGTTTGAATGCCGATTTTTAGGGTGAGGCGCTCTAAAATTGGTATCAAACCGGGAAGGTGGGTAGAGTGGTTCCAAACAAGGCGGCCTTTGGGTTGTGCGTTCATAAATATTTAACCAAATTCAACATACCCAGTCTAAGCCACCCCTGGGAGGAACCAATTTGCAATTCCCTCAACTTCTGTATCCATAACGTTACTGTGCGTGTCATTGCGAGCCAACCGAGGCAATCTCAAACCGAGATTTTTGATTGCTGGCGCGCAAGCTATGATTTGATGGCGCAGAATTGTCCTGTACTTTTTGATGTTGTGGGTTGGTAACTGCCGGTTTTTCTAGTTGAGTGGCGATCGCCCCGAGGATTTCTGTGACACTGCAAGGTTTCTGGAGATATCCGTCTGCTTTGAGTTCCAGGACTTTTTCCATCTCCGAGGCTGTCATAAAAATAAACGGAATGCTGGCGGTTGCAGGGTGCGATCGCACGGCGGCGAATACTTCAAAACCGTTTAGTTCCGGCATCATGACATCAGACAAAATTAAATCGGGAATTTGGGCAGCTAACTGGATACCAACTTTTCCATTTTCAGCGCCGACAGCTTCAAAACCGCGCGATGCCAGAACTTCTAATACCGTTTCTCGAATTAAGTTATTGTCTTCAATTACTAATATTTTGGTCATTGTTGTTACTTTTATGTTGGTTTTATTTTTACTTGTATGTTAAATTTATACCACCCGTATTTTCATAAATTCAAGTGGGCTATTGCAGCGACCCAGTTTTCGCAGCCCCGAAGCGATCGCACTTCATCAAAATCTTTCATAAATCAATCAAACAGATTAGGAAAAATATCATGAGATTTATCAACCCTAAAACAGACTTTGCCTTCAAAAAAATCTTTGGTTCCACCGACAGCCAAGATATCCTTATCAGCTTCTTAAATGCTCTAATTTACGATGGTCAGCCAATCATCCAAGACTTACAAATTATTGACCCTTACTCGGCTGCTACCGTTAGCGGGCTCAAAGATAGTTATTTGGATGTCAAAGCTCGAATTACCGGCGACAAAACGGTAATTATTGAAATGCAAGTTTTGAATGTAGCTGCTTTTGAAAAACGAGTCATCTACAACCTAGCCAAAACCTACGCCAACCAACTCAAAATTAGAGATAGTTATCCGAGATTAAAACCAGTAATTGCTTTGACGATTACCGATTTTGAAATGTTCCAAGAACAACCTGATGTTATTTCTCATTTTATTTTCAAGGAAAAAGAGAAACTATTTGATTATCCCGATCTCGAAGTTGAAATGTTTTTTGTCGAGTTGCCGAAGTTCAAAAAAGAGTTAGATGAACTCACAACGTTGACTGATAAATGGATTTATTTTATGAAGCACACTCCAGATTTAGAAACAATCCCAGCCACAATGGAAACAGTTCCAGAACTAGAAAAAGCTTTTCAAATTGCCAATGAGGCTAACTTAAGCTTGAAAGAGTTGCAGGATATGGAAGCCGAAGAGAGAGCAATCCAAGAACAGCAGGGAATAGTTTCTAGAGGGATAGAAGAAGGTTTGGAACGAGCTAGGGTTCAATTGATGCGAGAAGGGATGCAAGCAGGCCGTCAAGAAGGTCGTCAAGAAGGCATTCAAGAAGGTATCAAAGCAGGTCAAAGAGCGTTAATTTTGCGCCTTCTGGAGCGACGTATAGGAGCTGTTAATCCCGATGTAGTTTCGCGAATTGGGGAATTATCGGTTGAGCAATTAGAGAGTTTGGTAGAGGAGGTAGTCGGATTTTCTAGTTTATCCGATTTAATGGTTTGGTTGGATAGAGCAGAATAAGGGACAGAGCGATCGCTGTGAGGTTTTTTTAGGTCGATCTACTTATAAACAGCGATATTCACAAATTTCGGGCGATCGGGTAAAATATAACTTAGTGTATCGCTATTAAGTGAGGAAAAAGATATGTCAGAATTTCTCGACTTTCTCCGACATCAGTTTGCCTACGTTGCCATTGGCGAATTTAAACCAGGAAAATTTGAAGCTGCAGAACAACTTTTTGAAAAAGCCGTTGCAACTTATGCCACAGGTTTTAAGGGAGCATACCTGCTGCAATTGCCCAATACAGACAAAGGTATTGCCATCATTTTTTGGGAAAGCGTAGAAGATATGGCAGCCAATCAAAGCGAAGCTTATCAGGAAATATTGAAGCAGATGGCGCCTTTGTTTGCGAAAATACCAGACACTGATGTTTATGAAATAGTCAGTGAAATTCAGCCCAAAGGTGAATAATTAAAAATCATGCAACCGGCGCGTCATTCCCATTCCCATCGGCGTCTTTCGCCCGACTCCGCTGTAAAGCGCAAAATCTGCTAAAGTGTTAATTTGCTTGATAGTAGCAGGAGCTATATCTCCCATAATTCGGTAACTAATATCGCCGACGCAGCCAATAAATTTACTGCGAGAATCCGTACTAACTTCTGTTCTGATATCGAAGAAACTGGGAAAAATAGCTTCTGTGAAAGTAGGTTCGATCGCAATCCGGCTGTACTTGTTCCAGCGATTAGCTAAACTGCCAAAAATACTCTCACGAGTGGGCATAGCACTATCGTATACACCTTGCCTAAAATTAGTAGGAGTGCAAAAACTAAAAGCAATTTGGCGCTCAGTTTCCGAAGCTCTATCGAACAATTCGGCGTAAGTACAAAAGTTTACCCAAGGCTGGTTTGATTGCGGTTCGCTCAAAATATTAGTAATGTATATATTTGTCGGGCCGAGATGCCAAGGGCGAGCGAAATTAAGTTGCTGCCAAAGTTGCGTTAGGCGATCGAACAAACCGTCATCCAGCAGAGAAATCCGCCACCAAATCGGCGTATTTTCCTGAATTGCTTGCTTGTGTTCCCACTGTACAGCCGGAGATATTGTGCGGGAAGCCGGAGGCAAAACTCTCTTTTGTGGCTGCGGCGTACTGCTTTTGTAAGCCTCTTTTTTACTTACTTGAAAAGGGCTTAAAGTGAAAGCTTTTTCATGAGATTGGTCGTGCAGGTACGCGCTCAAATCGCTGTCTACAGCACTCACAAGGTTCAAAAATAAAGCGTGGAGATGCCGTCCCGTTAAAAACTGAGATGGAATTGGTGCAACTGGCAGCAGGTTTAAAACAACGCTGTGGGGCATTTTAAAATTATATACTGTGTCTGTATAGCCTTTCTCAGTAACATGAGGTGCTCATAGGGCATAGGGCATATATCGTAATTGGTTTTTCTGAGTTAAGTACATACATTCAGTTTCGCTACAGAATCTATTTTACAGCAAAATTTCTGTTGATACCCACAACTTTTGTAAAGCCGTGCTAAAAGCACGGGGTTTCTACCCAATTTTCCGATGATTGCAGACATTAGCCTTGCTGATATTGTAGCGAAAAAATCATATTTTCCATCCCCTCAACGATAGACCCAGTTTTCACCAAGTTAGCGACAACAGCAGCTAGGACGCGCTACTCTATAATAAGCTGGCAGTTCAGCCGGATCGGCGCTGCCAGCGATCGCCGCTCGACTCACAACTTTGCCATCACAATGTCAAATACTTACTTCGATTCTGAAAACAATCACAAATCCTTCGAGATGCCCGGTGCTCGGCCGCATTACAACCCGGATCGCCCCGGTCAAGTAGAGCACATTTTCCTCGACTTAGTGCTGAATATTCCCAAACAAAGCTTTCGGGGCACTTGCAGCATCCGCATCAATCCAGTCCGCAGCGGTATTGACAAATTAACCTTAGATGCGGTAAACCTCAACATTGAATCGGTAAAAGTTGGCGAAACCGAGCAAAATTTCGACAGCGACGGCGAAGTGCTGCAAATTCAACTGCACGAACCAACAGAAGCTTACCAACCAATTACTATTGCGATCGAATACTCGGTCGAAAAACCCCAACGCGGCCTTTATTTCGTCGGCCCGGACAAAAACTATCCAGACAAACCAACACAAGTTTGGACTCAAGGCGAAGACGAAGATTCCCGCTTCTGGTTTCCCTGTTTCGACTATCCCGGACAGTTGGCAACTTCCGAAATTCGAGTGCGAGTTCCCAGGCAACTTTTTGCCATATCCAACGGTGAATTAATTAGCACAAAAAACGACGGAGACGAGAAAATTTATCACTGGTCGCAAACCCAGGTACACCCGACGTACTTAATGACCTTAGCAGTCGGAGATTTTGCCGAAATTAAAGACGAATGGAACGGCAAACCAGTTAATTATTACGTGGAAAGAAGCCGCGAAGCAGACGCTAAGCGCAGCATGGGCAAAACGCCTCAAATGATTGAATTCTTCTCGAAAGCATTTGGCTATCCTTACCCTTTTCCCAAATACGCTCAAGTCTGCGTCGATGATTTCATCTTCGGCGGTATGGAAAACACTTCCACAACTTTGCTAACAGATAGGTGCTTGCTAGACGAACGCGCCGCCCTCGACAATCGAGGTACTGAAAGCTTAGTCGCCCACGAATTAGCTCACCAATGGTTCGGCGATTTAGTAGTAATTAAACATTGGTCTCACGCTTGGCTGAAAGAAGGTATGGCTTCTTATTCCGAGGTGCTGTGGACTGATAAAGAATATGGCAAAGAAGACGCGGCTTACTATATGTTAAATGAAGCCCGCAGTTATTTAGCTGAAGATAGTTCCCGCTACCGCCGCCCGATGGTTACTCACGTTTACCGCGAAGCCATTGAATTGTACGATCGCCATTTGTACGAAAAAGGTGCTTGTGTCTATCACATGATTCGCGCCGAGTTAGGGGACGAATTATTTTACAAAGCAATTCACACTTTTGTGCGGGATAACGCTCACCAAACTGTAGAAACTATCGATTTGCTCAGGGCGATAGAAAAGGCTAGTGGTCGCAATCTCATGTTTTTGTTTGACCAGTACGTTTATCGCGGCGGTCATCCAGATTATAAGGTTGGTTATTCCTGGGATGGTGACAGCAAATTAGCAAAAGTTACTGTCACTCAAACTCAGGTAAAAGACAGCAAAAATGGCAACGGCAACAGCAAAGATGTATTCGATCTGAAAATTCCGATCGGCTTCGGTTACAAGCCGGAAAAAGAAGCAGACGATGACAGTTGGGCCCGTTCAACCCCGAACCTAAAAACTTTCACAGTCCGAGTGCATGAGCGCGAGCAAAGCTTCTATTTCCCTCTCGAAGAGAAGCCTGCATTTATCAGTTTTGATGTCGGCAATAAATACTTAAAAACTGTTGTGTTAGAGTATGGAATTGCGGAACTAAAAGCTCAGTTGCAATTCGATCCAGACCCGGTTTCGCGGATTTACGCTGCCCAAGCTTTGGCGAAGAAGGGAGGGCTGGAAGCGGTGAAAACGCTGTCAGAAGTTCTCAAGAAAGAGCCGTTCTGGGCAGTACGGGCAGAAGTTGCTGGTCAGTTAGTTGAAATTAAACTCGACCAAGTTTTTGAAGGTTTAGTCAGTGGTTTAAAAGATAAAGATGCTCGTGTTCGTCGCGCTGTGGTGAATGCGCTGGGTAAAATCCCAACTCACGAAACTTATAAAGCGCTGAGATCGATCGTCGAAAAAGGCGACGACAGCTATTATGTAGAAGCCGCAGCAGCGAGTGCTATGGGCTCAATTGCAGCGGCTAACCCCGACGAAAAACCGACGGATGAACAGGTACTGAAAGAGTTAAAATTGGTGCTGAAAGAACGTCAGGGGTGGAATGAGGTAGTGCGATCGGGTGCGATCTCCGGTTTGGCGCAGATGAAAACTTCTGAAGATGCGCTGAATTTAATATTGAAATACACAGCCGCCGGTACTCCGCAAGCTTTGCGCTTGGCTGCAATTCGAGCTTTGGGCACAATTTCGACTGGTCAAACGAAGGTCAATTTAGAACGGATTTTGCAGCGATTGGCAGAATTATCTAAAGAGACGTTTTTCTTGACTCAAGTCTCTGTAGTAGCGGGATTGGGACAAATGCAAACTCGCAAAGCTATTCGCATTTTGCGTTCTTTAGCTGACCAAACTCCCGATGGTCGCGTCCGCCGCATGGCTGATGAAGCTGTGCAAAGAGTGCAGAAAAATGCTGGTTCTGATGCAGCGGTAAAGCAGTTGCGCGAGGAATTAGACCAGGTGAAAAAGGAGAATCAAGATTTGAGGAGTCGGATGGAAAATTTGGAGGCTAAGGCGAAGAAAGATTAGGTGTAAAACCCCATACCGGCGCAGATAAAGGTAGATATTGGCGATCGGCTTTTATCTGCTTGTCGGTAGAGGATGGCGCCTGGTTATTATAATAATATTATTGTTCAGTGGGAGTGCATGGAAATTTCCTATTTTCCACAGAAGGGAAAACCAAAATATCTCTCTTCTCCACTTTGTTTTCTCAACTGGGGAATTATCTAGAAGGTGGATGCAATTTTTATTTTTGAGTTGTCAACTGTTGATGAAGTTGCAGTAGCTTTTTCACCCAGAAATATTGCCCAAATTATGAGTATAAGAACCGCTGTATTGATAGAGCAATCGGGGGTAATTCCCTATCGCATTCAAGAGGGACAAATTGAAGTAATGCTGATTACTTCTTCGGCTAGCAAGCGCTGGGTTATTCCCAAAGGATTAATTGAACCTGACATGACTCCCCAAGATTCCGCCGCCAAGGAAGCTTGGGAAGAAGCAGGTTTGTTGGGTAAAGTGTTCCCGGATTTGCTAGGAACTTACGAGTATCAAAAGTCCGGCTGTACTTGGCTGGTAGGAGTATTTTTAATGGAAGTGCAAGCAGTTCTGGAAATTTGGCCCGAAGCTAGCAAGAGAAAGCGGCAGTGGGTAAGTATTCCTAAAGCAATTAAGCGGGTTAACGAACCGGAACTCAAACTCATTTTTGCGGATTTGCCACAGAGATTCTGGTGAACAATACCCAGAAGCCCGATCTTTTTAAGAAGTCGGGCTTCTAATTCGTCGCATCAGATGTAGCGATATGTTTATCCCCAAGTATCAATAAAAATTGATAATGATGCAAAATTTCAAGCTGTCCAATCACGATCGCCGACAGTCCATACAGAGAAAAGAGTTAGGATTCCGAGAATTCGCTTCATACTTAACATTCCAATCCCGTAGTACGAGTGAGTTGCTTTGATCAGAAACTGAAGAGACTTGAGATAGTTTCCTTTGTGCCAATATAGGAATGATAAGCTCAGTATTGAGCTAGCAGTTCCGTGCAAGTTATTAATATTTTGCCTAATGTTGAACGATTGATTTAAGCAAGCTTCAGCCTCATTGAGGCGTAATCTGTCTTTCGTCAGGTAAATCCTGCCCAATTGTTCATAACAATCAGAAATGCCTTTTTGATCCTCAATAGCTTCATATCGTTGTAATGCGTTTAACGCTGGTTCTTCAGCCAAAGTCGCTTGTCCTCGATTGATTATAACCCAAGCTAGGTGATGTGTAATCCAAGACTTCGCATTCTCATTTTCTATTTCTTCGCATAGGCTATATGCCTGTCGAAGCAGATTCTCAGCTCTTTCATAATTCTGATTAATGGTAGAGTTTAACGGCTGACATAACCTCTTGTACAAAACATTAGAAAACCAACGCAACCCAAATAAACGTAATATGTTAACCAGTAAAATCTTAACGAGATGTTGTCTAGGAACAGAACTTTTACGAAGTACAATTCCCTGATGTGCTAATGGTACTATTAGTCCTGTCATCATTCCATTCTGTTGTCGAAGACGAAAGACATCGCCAAATAGATCGAATGCCTTACTGAATGAGCCAGTAGTCATAGTATAGAATGCTAGCCCTTCTAGAAGGTCAGTCTTAAGTTCAGTAAAGGTGTCTTGTCCCGCATTTTCAATAGAGCTTAGAGCGTTTTCTAGGTTTGGAACCCCAACTTGATATTGACCCATTTGAACTTGACAACCAGCGAGACGAGCGAAAGCTTCTATATACTCTCTACTCTGTGGTGGTTCTCTTTTACAAATATTTTCATAAATTTGAATTGCTAAACGTCGATCACCTAAACTTTCGGCTGCTTTAGCCTTGAGCATTTTGAGAAAATATTTACCACTCTCTTCATCCTGAAGTCCGTCAAGGATCATATTTACTGTTTTTAAGAGTTGGTTCCCTTGTCCATTGTAGAGAAGGTAAGAATAGAGTGGCATATCTGGAACATTAGAGATTGAGCTTTCAATCTCGGCTTCCAGAACCTGAATACTAGCAGCATAATCTTGAGCTTCACAAAGGTGATAAATAGCTTCCAAAAACCCTTGCGCCTGACTGAAATCTGAAGATTTATTTTTCACGATTAGTTTTAAATTTTGAGTGCGCTTCAACCAGTTGAATGCAGCTATGTATTGTCTGCGTTTTGCTCCCTGCTTTACAGAGTATAGAATTTTATCATCCAGTCCCAACTTTTTGATAAGTTGACTGCTATTTAGTTGAATTTTATTCATTTTCAGAACACTGGTCAAGTATTTTTAGCTGTGATAAAGATACGCTACGAATTAGATTATGTTGTCTCAGCAAATACTGATAGTTACTATCATCTAGTACCACTTCAACTAAGTAACGATCTCGTAACGCATCCAATGCGGATCTCTGCTCTTCTTCATCCCGATTGCAATATTCCAAGTGGCTTAACCAGAAATCTTCAGGGACAGCGCACCGATAAATCGAGGTTTCACACAGCATGATGTAAGCCCATTTTGCATCTTTTTCTAGTCGAGCAAAGGTTTTATTCAAACGCGATCGCACATTCTTTCTCAACGTGTTTGTAAACCGATCTAATTGCCATTTATCATCTGCCCCAACAGTATTCCCTTCTTGAGCTTCAGCAATCGCCTTCTCCACCTCTTTCACTTCATTGCCATACTTGTTCCAGTACGCCAGCACATTTCCTTCAAATGGTTTATTTTTGATTTCTCCTGCAATGACTCTTAGTGCCAAGGGATGCCCCTCGTAAGCACTACCAATCTGTTCTAAATACTTTCTACTAATGGAGTTAGGGCTTACGTCCAGCTCCGTTTTTTCAAACAAAGCAATTTGTTCAGGTTCCTCAAGACCGCTCAAAGGCTGGCAGTGCCAGAAGTTTTTTGATCGCGTACCCACTTCTTCAATTTTCCCAGGTAAATCTTGAGAAGTCAGGATAAAATAGCTTTCACAGGAATCTACTTTCAGGTAGCTCTCAAAGAACTTGAGCCACAACGGATCTTTAAAGTCGCTCCACCCTTCCTCTTCATTACCATGCAAAATGTTTTCCAGAGAGTCCATTTGTACCAGATAGCGATTTTCACGCAAATGTCTGATTAGCCGACTAAGAAGCCGCTTTGGATCTTTGCGATCTTCGGGAGTGATCAGTTCTCCCCATTTTTCCAGCCAACGGGCAGCAACACTGGCAAAATCGGAGGTTTGCTCTTCGTCATCAAAGTTTTCCTGGTGATAGTGTGACCAGTTATTTTCCAACCAGTCGGCAACTTCTACTGCTAGCCGTTCACCAAGAGACGTTTTGCCAATCCCTGCGATACCAACCAGGATCAGTAAGCGACAGTTGCTACGAATGCGATCGCTTAACTCTCGAATCAGACTTTCCCGACCAACCCAGGCCTCATCGTAAGCAAAAAAGTTGGGAGAAATAGGCTGATTTTGAGTCGGACGACTGCAATCTCCATTACTTAACCCATTTTCTTTCAGCTTTGGCAGAATCTCACAAGGAACAAATCGACTAGCATTTCTCTTGTTGATTTTGCATAAGGATTGAGCTAAATTAATTAAATCTTCACGTCTTATTTCCTTCAAGGCTTGCTCAAGCTCTTGAAGTTTCTCTCTACTTTGTAGCCAGTGTAAAATCTCTTCAGATTCCCTGCCTGCCTCCCAGGATCGACGTTCGTTAATGGGAATCTCTAAGTAGAGCGCTAAATCCTTATGACTGTCACCAAGTTTTTGGCAAAAGTTTAACTTAATCTTACCTACTTCAGACATAGTTTTTTAACCTTCTAATATATTGATAAGATCCGGACGGTTTATAAATTCCAATGCACCTGTCAGAGTATGAAGTCGATCGCGCTCGCGCAGCCATTCCAAAACATCCTGACACTCACGCCCTTTGGTAAACCGACGGCGATGATACTCTGGAATCTCCAAATAGTCTGCTAAATCCGACCAACTATCGCCCAAGCGCTGACAAAGCTGAAATTTAACTGGCCCTGACAAATTTGAAACCACTTTAGTTGGAATTACTTTAGGTTGAACTCGACTTTTTCCTAAACACTCTATAGGCTTCGACTTAAGGAAATTGACAACGTAAGCGGCAGCAACATCTGCGGCGTAAACTTGCCACTCATTATTTTTATTGGGATTTGCCCAATCACATATTCCCTTCACCATAAGCATCGCAGGAGCAGAGTCGGCTTGATAAACCGCCAACGCAGTTCCAAAACCTTCCATTTCCACACCTGCTAACTTATTCCAATAACTTTGCAACTTTGGCACGGTGATTGTATCTGCAATCACTTTTTCTCCAGATGCCACAACCTCGAAATGTACTTGAGGAATCCCTCGTCCACTTTGTCCATCCGGCCGAGGAATCGTTCGACGATCGCGTACCCATTTTTCATCTGGAAAGTGACGAGCTTTCTCAATCATCTTATATGTAGGTAGCTGAACCTGAAAACGAGTTTCGGTACCAGTGTCTTTAACTTTTCCAGATTCATAACTCACAATTTGTTCGGCAACAATTAAATCCCCTAAAGATCGCTCTGAATGTTCAACACCTCCCATGATTCCGGTAAGGACGATCGCAGCAGGATTCCAGATATCAATTGCTTGTGTTACAGCAATTGCGGATTGAACATTTCCCATCGCCCCCAAACAAAGGACAACAACCTGATATCCAGTTTCAGAGTTTTCGTGCTGAAGATAAGCTTTATGAACTGTGCGATTCTTGCTTGATACTTTTTCAGGCGAGTCAAGATAACGGAGAACAGCATCACGCTCCTTTTCAAGTGCCGTCACAATTACGACATCAGCTACATTGTCCTGGCTCATATCCTTTGGCATTTGATAAAAGTTCTCCTCACATATATTTCTTTACTGGCGATTCTTCCAGGTTTCGGGATTCCCCTAAATATTTTCCATGAACGATGCCTCTTGCTTTGAAGATACACAAGGTGACTGCACACCAAAGGTTACTTCACACGCAGAGTAGTGAGGATAATTAAAGGAGTTCATACAAATGTTATTTCGAGTTTCTTAATCTAAATTTCTGACTTTTGGCAATTTTTTATGGTCGGAGAACAAAATCACTGAAGACTATATACTGTAAGATTCTGGGGATGCGATCGCCCGGAGCCATCTCCTCTGATGACCCAGATTAACCCGATTAAAACCCTCTCCCTCAACGACCTTCGCACGGACAAGCCGGAACGTCCAGGTTGGTCACTCACCTTCGGAGCCATCTGTGCAGATGCAGCCGCCGTTTGCCTCGACGATGGAGGACACTCTAGCCCTGTGACGCTGACAATCGACGGGATTCAACCCTGTGAAATCCAAATTCAATGGGATGCGATCGACGATACCATCCGTCGATTCAACGCCGATCGAGAAGTTGCCACTGAATATGGAGCCTACGGGATCGCGGCGCTCATTATGCCTTACCTCACTGGACTCACCATCATCGAACGCTCTGTCAAAGGCAAAGGCTTGGGTTTCGACTTTTGGCTGGGAGCCCTCGAAGATCCAGGCACGCTATTTCAGCGCAAAGCCCGTTTAGAAGTCTCCGGGATTCGTCAAGGTTCTGACAGCCTGATCCAAACCAGAGTTAACATAAAATTAGAACAAATCCGCCCTTCCGATGACGTAGCTCCTGGCTATGTATCTGTCGTTGAGTTCGGCACTCCCAAAGCACGGATCGTCAAAAAATGCAGACAGTAGAAGCCCTTCATCACGAAGCAATGGAACTGGTCGATCGAGCCCTTCTCGCCCGTCAGCGTGGCGATATCGACCAAGTGACTGCACTCACCAGAGCCGCTTTTGCCAAAGAACGCGCCGCAGCGGATTTAGTCGCCAACGAATGGGATTTTGAGCCGACTCGTTCTGTACTACATCGGAGCGCCGCCGTACTTGCCATTGAGTGTTGCCAACTTCGGGAAGCAGAACGGCTAATTGGACGTGCTCTCGCCGGAAACCCTCCCGCTGAAATAGCCGATGAACTGCGTGACTTGCTAATAGAAGAAATTTACTCCCAGCGCCAAGCGATTGGAGCTTAATCTATCTCATCCTATTTGAAAAAGTTATATAAAATCCGGTTTCATTCACCAACAATCGAAATTCTCCAAGCCAATCAAAGTTCTCCCCTTTCAGCCATAATGTCTGGAAACCCGCATTTCCGATAACGAATGCCCACCATCCTTAGAAAAAATGGCTTCAGAGTCGTGATTTACTTTGACGACCATCTTCCAGCTCACGTTCATGTCATGAATGCCGACAGTGAAGTTAAAATCGATCTAGGCAGTTCAGCAAATCCCGCGCAAATTATTCAATTCAACGGTAAGCGAGGCGATGCTGTCAAAGCACTAGAACTGGTGACTGCTCATCAAAACGAGCTATTAGAAGCATGGAGACAAATTCATGGAGAAACTTGAATTCACAGAAGCAGCACTTAAAGAACAACTCGATCGCGCCGAAGTTGCCGCCATCCTTGCCAATGCCACCGAACCCCGCGCCCGTTGGGCCTGCTACGATCGCACCTCCGGCAATATCGTCATTCATCTCAAAGATGGTTCCACCTTCATGTTCCCCCATCACCTGGGACAAGGGCTAGCCAACGCCACCCCAGATGACCTCGCCGCCGTAGAAGTAACCCCGTCCGGTATAGGCTTACATTGGGAAACCCTCGATGTCGATTTAACTGTCCCATCTCTCCTCCGAGGCATTTACGGCACTAAAACCTGGATGGAACAACTCCACCAGCAACAAATTGTTGCCTAGCCCGGTTTCCGTCAAAGCACGAATCATTGACCTTAACCAAAGACAAAATGACAGAAGACGCTATCCTGAAAGTCTGGCTGCTAGAATACGACAAACTCAAAGCTGAGCAAACCCAGCGGATTGGTTTCCGAGACAACCTCCTCTACGTCACCTTGGGTTTGTTCGGTACAATCGTGTCCTTTGCAGCTTCCAACTCCGCCAACTACCACGCCTTTCTAATCCTCCCCTGGGCTTCCTTGATTCTCGGCTGGACTTACCTAGTAAACGATGAAAAGATCAGTGCGATCGGGCGCTACATTCGGCTTACCTTGGTCGAAAAGGTCAAAGAAAAGACCGGACACGCAGACGTAGAATCTCTATTTGGTTGGGAAATTGCCCACCGCAGCGATTCCCGCCGATCGCGCCGCAAGATCGAACAACTTATTGTTGATGAAATTACCTTCGTTATATCAGGAATCATTGCCCTGATTTCCTTCTGGGTATTAGTACCTGGTGCGCCTTTAGCTATCCATATTTTGGGCGGGGTTGAGCTACTCCTCCTGCTGATATTGGGTTGGGAAATCATCGTCTACGCTGACTTGGCAAAGGGGCGATAAATCCATAGACTGGCGATCGCTGCAAATTCAAGGGAAATTGCAGCAAAAAGTCCAGATGCCTTAATACAGATTAAGCGTTAACTGAGAGGAAAGGAATGCTTTCGGCTAAGTTATCCTTAACTTCAATTCCCTGTTTTCTCGCCCAAAACTGGCTCAAAAAGTGAATTTGCCGCAAGCCGACAACTAAATTTAAACCGGGTACAAAAATCCACCAAACTGTTAGCGGTTCTTTGATTCCTTCTTGGCGGTACAATTCGTTAACTGTGTTGTAAAGTTTGAACTGCACGATGTAAATCCAAGCAATACCGAGGAGGGAAAACCAACCAAACCATCCGGGAACGTCAGGGTCGAATATCCGCAAAGCTTGGGGGACGGCTACTCCTAAAACAAAAGGAAGCAAGCAAAGGGTTCCCGACCAACCGCTGCCGTTATAGCGACGCAATTCTTCTTGAATAATCCATTTGTACCATCCGTAATATAGCAGCAAGCTGACTGCCGACAGCAAAATTACTCGCCACAAAGAGCGGGGTTTACCTAAAGGTTTGTCGGACATATTTAGATGTAAGATATGAATTGCTATCTTGATTATATTAACATTTGTTAATTATTGCAAAATCATTTCTCGAATCGATCGCGCTGTTGCAGGGGCCAGCAGAACACCGTTGCGATAGTGGCCGCTGGCGATGAGAACGCGATCGTTACCGGGAAGCATCTCGATAATTGGGGCCGGTCGCCCTTCCGGCCGCGGGCGCAATCCTGACCATTTCCTGATGATTGAGGCGAATGCTAAGGCCGGACAAAGGACGATCGCCCTCGCCATCACTTGCGCCAACATATCAGCATTCGCCTGAATTTCCCCGCCATTTTCTGAAAACTCCACCGTCGCCCCCACCCAAAATTCCTGATTTCCCAAAGGCACAATGTGAACGTCATCGCAAGTAATTACCGGGCTAAAATCTGGGTTTCCTAAAGGATTGGCCGATCGCAAATGCAGCGCTTGTCCCAACACCGGGCGAATGTCAACCAACTGATTTAACGATGCAGTCACAGCAGCAGAACCCAAACCAGCGCACACAATTAGTCGATCGAAATTTTCAGCAACAGGCAAGATGCCTGTTCCACAAGACTTATTCACAGTAATGGAAGATGGGAGTTGAATCTCAGACACCTGAGAATCCAACTCAGTAATGCCTTGAACTTCCACTCCAAACTCAAAATTAACTCCTTTGAGTTTAGCAGCATCAACCAAAGCCAAAGTTAGCGCCGTCGGATCGACTTGCCGGTCTTGAGGGGAATAAATCGCAGCAATAATCTTATCATTTAAATAGAGATGAGGGCAGCGATCGCGCACTCGTTCCACATCCCAAAGTTCCAATTGCCAACCTTGAGACTCGCGAGTGGCTATCAACTTTTCCCACTTACTTAAATCCTCTCCCTCCGAACACAGCATTAAAATTCCTTGTTTGTTAAAAGGAATTTTTCGCCCCGTAACTGCTTCCAATTCAGGAATCAAAGTCTCGTAGCGCTGAAGGCTGGTTTCCCTCAACTGCCAATTTCTGCCCTTAGTTTTGTGGCTGATAACTCCCATCAAAACACCGAGTGCAGCGCCCGTCGAACCTTGTGCCGGCGGCTGTTTGTCGAACACCGTAACTTTCAGTTCGGGAAATTGACTTAGTTCAAAGGCGATCGAAGCCCCAACAATACCGCAACCAATAATTGCAACACGAACCATTCAATTTTAGATTTTAGATTTTAGATTTTAGATTAACTGCTTCCTAGGTTTTGTCCATATAAACCTTTTTTGGGCGGGCAAGATGCCCGCCCCACAAGAAAACTAATTCTTTCTTTGTGGAACAGGCCGGAAAGCCTGTTCTTGACAATGATACGCCCCACAAGAAAACTGATTCTTTCTTTGTGGAACAGGCCGGAAAGCCTGTTCTTGACAATGATACGCCCCACAAGAAAACTAATTCTTTCTTTGTGGAACAGGCCGGAAAGCCTGTTCTGGATGCCAGATGTGAGTTAAAGCTAATTAAGCTTTAGGAATTAGCTGCAAGAAGGCATCGAAATCATTGACAGCTTTTTGATAGCTGGCCGTGACTTTTGCATAGTCAAGGTCTTTAGCAGCAAGATCGATGTTAACCAAATCGGCAAACAAACTCTTGGTCAAATCAACAGCTTGTTGTTGAGAACTAGGCAACAAACTCGCAGAGACGGTTTTCATGGTGTTCCGCAAGTCGCCTAGAGGCCCGTGAATGTAAGTTCTGGTATCAATCCAATTCCGTTTTTGAATTAGGGTTCCCAGGTTGTCCATGCGCGATCGGAAATCGGTCAGAGTAGGAACATAACGCTGAATTTGCTGGATCTGGGCTGCTGTGTAAGTGGTTGGAACTTTTGCTTCGACACTGCTGCAACTAACCAGAAATGCCATCAAAAACGCCATCATCAAGGCAAAAATTGAACGGGTACGAGTCATGTCGATTTTAGATTTTAGATTTTAGATTTTAGATTGCTCGTTGCGAGCGGGCACAGGGCGGGTACGGGGTTGCTCGTGTTCGTTCCAAGGCTCTGCCTGGAAACGCAGATGCTTTGGCTCTGCTTCACTGACCTAGCACCGAGAGTTATGTACAAAATATTATTTTACCTCCTGGCGGCGCAGAAAAGTTATCACCGCATCGCCAACTTTTTCTGACCAATGTTCTTGAGGATAATGTCCCGCTTGTTCCAGTGTGACTAACTCTGCATTTTGCAGGGAACCGACTAGCTTTTTAGCAGGTTCAACACTCAGCCAAGGATCTGTCAAACCCCACACAAATAAAGTTGGTCGAGTCCATCCTTTCAAGCCGGATTCAATTTCGGCCATTGATTGCGGCAATTGAATATTGCGGACTGTATTCATCAGCGATCGCCCTGCATCCGAACTCTTCAAAAACGGGCGGCGGTAAACATCTAAATCTTTGTCTGATATTGTCTGGCCGCTGCCACCTTCGAGAGTTCTGTCAACCAAAAGCGGGTCTTGCGTCATCATGTCGCCAATAAAAGGCAGCCCCAACTGCTGCATTTTCCAAGGCAATTTTATATCTGCTGAAACTGGTGTATTGATGACGGCTAGACGCTCAATTTTATCGGGATTGCGTAAAGCGTATTGAATGCCGGCTGAAGCTAAAAATCCTTGGACAACGAGGTAAAATCTGTCTAATTCTATAGCTTGAATAAAGCCAGCGAGGGCGTCAACAAAAGCATCGGGTGTGTAGGCAAAGTCGCGCTTGTCGGGTTTTGTCGATCGCCCGTAACCCACCCAATCGGGGGCGATCGATCTAAATCCGCTTGCCGCCAAATCCGGCATCATTACAGTCCAGGTAAAACTCTGGGATGGCAAACCGTGCAGCAGCAGTACGGGCGGTTTACCAGTTTCGTTAACCGGATTTGTTTCCCGATAAAACCATTGCAGCGGGCCTACTTCAACTATTTTCTCATCAATTGACATTATTTTACTGGTTATTTATCAAACAATAAGGCGGGTATTCCCCGCCCTACTTACCTAATAGTTGGGTGTGCACAGAGCACCTCCCCCAACTAAATACAGCCGCACTTAGAAATTCATTTCAGCAGCTTGAACTTTTTCGACCTGTTTCTTCTTGAGAACCAGCAGAATTTGAGCCAGCATGGTCAAAGCCACGAAAGCCATCAATCCTTTAACGCGATCGGCACTTTGCAGCACAATCTCCACGTCTTTTTGACCGAAGCCGCCCACATTAGGATTGTTCGTCAAAAGTTCGCCTGCTGCAACTGTTTGTCCTTCGGTAACAATCAGTTCCGGGCCTGCGGGAATCGTATCAACAACGGCTGCACCTTCTGCAGGTTGAATTGTCACTTCATAACCGCCACCTTCCGGTTGAGCAATCTTAGAAATGCTGCCAGCTACCGAAGCATTGTAAACACTATTATTGCTCTTTTCGCCAGTAGGATAAACCTGACCGCGACCGCGGTTGCCTCCGACATAAATTTGGTATTTGCCGTAGTGAACCGACTTGTCAGTTTCTGGATTCGGCGACAAAACTGGGAATACCAATTCTTTGTACTGTTCTCCCGGTACGGGGCCCACTAAAACAATATTTTCTTGGGTTTCGCTGTAAGGTTGGAAGTAAAGATCGCCGACTTTTTCCTTCATTTCTTCGGGAATTCTGTCAGCGGGAGCAATCTTGAAACCTTCGGGCAACATCACAACTGCGCCGACATTCAAGCCACCTTTGCTGCCGTCGCCGACAACTTGTTGCACGCTAGTATCGTAGGGAACTTTGACAATAGCTTCAAACACTGTGTCAGGCAAAACAGATTGCGGTACTTCAACTTCAGTCGGTTTTGCACCGAGGTGACAGTTAGCGCAAACAATGCGGCCTGTTGCTTCGCGGGGAGTAGCGGGTGCTGTTTGCTGTGCCCAGAAAGGGTAAGCAAATGCTGCTTGGGGAAGTGCGATATCGCTGGTGAGGAAAAATCCTGCGGCTGCGATCGCAATTAAGGCTGTTTTCGCGATCGTCCTGGCACTGCGGCGAAATATCGCAGATAAATTAGTTTGTGGCATTAGAGTATTCAATCTCAAAGGTCAGACAATTTTGGATTTTGGATTTTGGATTTTGGATTTTGGATTTTGGATTTTGGATTTTGGATTATTAGACTGGTTTAGGGATGCAATTATCTGTGGTTTTCACCATTCACCCCCTATCTAAAATCTCAAATCTAAAATCCAAAATAGTTTAAGACCACCAAGGTGCTTCGCCGGTGCGGAAATCAGTTTCTTTCCAAGTTGTAAAAGCGATCTTGTCATCTGCGACAGTGGCGTGGGCCAGGGCCAGAGACAAAGGCGCGGGGCCGCGCACCACTTTGCCCTCATTGTTGTATTGAGAACCGTGGCAAGGACAGATAAACTTGTTTTCGCTAACATTCCAAGGCACGACGCAACCCAAGTGAGTGCAGACTGCGTTGATACCGTAGTCGGCGATAGATAAGTCTTCTTTCACCACAACATAGGTGGGGTCGCCTTTGAGACCTTGGGCTAAGGTGCGATCGCCCGCAGGGTGCGAAGTCAAATATTCGCTAACGATGATGTCGTTACCCAAAGCATCTTTCGCTGTCACTCCGCCGCCAACTGCCCCACTCGCCGGAGGAACAAAATATTGGACAACGGGATAGAGTGCGCCCAGTGCCACACCTGTGACTGTACCGAACGTCAGCAAATTCATAAATTGGCGACGCCCCATATCGGGAACATCGGGATTTCCAGCAGAAGATTGAGCCATGACCTGCCTTTACGGTTTTAAGTTACGTTTGTTTGTTAGCTGTTAGCGAACCTGTACGTGCAGACAACTGGGATAATTGCCGTTAATCTGCTCGCACAAATTTTAGGCCGCGAAAATTCCTTTTAAGAATGCGCCTTCCAGCCTTTATTAGAGTATTATTACATTTTTTGAACTTTGTCTTTTATTGTTTAATGGATTAACTCAGGAGCAACCATGACGGGCAAGGATTTACACCAGCTACTGCTAGAAAAATGGGGAAAGTCTTACGATATCAGATTGCGGCGGACGCGGGGCAAGATTTTTGTGCAAGTTATGTGGAAATATCTAGAACAGGCATCTTTTCCGATGACGGAGGCTGATTATTTCGAGCATTTGGATGCGGTGGCCAATTACCTCAACGGCTGGGGGAGCACAGAACAGGTGAGAGAATACATCGTAACTACTCGCGATCGCCCGCGCTTGGGTAAAGCTGTCAGCGTTCCCCTAGATTTGGGTGAAAGAGCCTCGGAGTGGTTGCTAGACGAGTTTTGATTCACTCAGTCGATTTTAGATTTTAGATTTTAGATTTTAGATTGACCTTCATCATCCAGGATACCCGCCACGTGATTCATTCCAACGCGCAAACTCAGGACCGAGAAATAAAAAACCTGTATCCGATGAAACTTGCCGAACGTATTTATCTCGCGCAAGTCAATGCTTCAATCTAAAATCTAAAATCTAAAATCTAAAATCGATTGACTCCACAGCCGGGATCTGGGGGAGTTCCCTAAAGTTTTGTGTCGCGCCGCGGCTGGATTAGTTGAGCCCAAAGTCCCGAAAATCGATCGGCGAGCTTGTCATACGACTTGCCGCTGGTGAGAAACTAAGCTGTGGCGCATCTAATTTGCACGGGTGTTTTGATTCAAAGTCTTGTGTGGCGGGCTTTGCTGCGCGCGCCCTGCTGTGGGATTTAAATGCCGCAACAGTTTCTGGGGCTTTTTTAGGGGCTTTTTTAATTTTGGGCGATCGTCCTTCATTCTTACCAAAATCATCGGAACCAATTTCTGTCAACAATTTCACATACAATGAAGGTCAGATATCTTGTGAAACTTAGGAGAATGTTGTAATGGGTGTTGCACTGGGAATGGTTGAAGTCTTAGGATTTCCCGCTGCAGTAGAAGTTGCGGACTCAATGGTGAAAGCAGCCCGTGTTACTTTAGTTCGCTATGAGAAAATAACCCGCGCCTACTGGACAATTATAGTGCGAGGAGATGTTTCTGAAGTGCAAGCAGCCGTTGCTGCTGGAATTGAATCAGTTAAAAAGGTCGATGGCGGAAAGTTGCTATCGTATCACATAATTGCTCGTCCCCACGAGAATCTGGATTACGTTTTGCCGATCGGCTATACTCCCGAAGTAGAACAGTTCCGAATGTAGTCAAAGTTTTGACAAAACTTTGGTGTGGAATTTTAACTTTTAGTAATTATAGAGGCGCGGGCGATCGCGTCTCTATATTTTTTGGGCTGTGAGTCGATATATTTTTGTGCTTTGTTTATCTGCGGTATATTTTGCCGAAGCAGGAGGCAGAATAATTTGGAATTCTTAACCGCAGATTAACGCAGATCAACGCAGATAATACAATCACACAGTACTCAAATCACTGGCAGTGAGTTGTTGGATCTGAACTCCCTTCAGAATTCCGATGATTTGGCCACTCTGACGAATCTCGGTATCTGAACCATTAATCACAGACTCAAAAATTATGTCTGCAAACGGAATTTGTTCCAACGGAGCGGGATACGGAGGGCGAGAACGTACCAAAAGTTTATCTTCCCCTTGTTTGAAGTCAGCAATAGTATCTATTCCATAACTCCTCCAAAGCCTAAACTTGTCAGCTCCCCTGCCACCAACCAGATAGTCATCACCGCTGAAGCCAAACAATAAGTCGTCGCCCCCCCCGCCAATCAACGTTTCGCTGCCGTCTCCGCCAAGGAGAGTATCGTTAAAAAACAGAGAACCATAAGCTACTTCGATGCCCGAGAGCGAGTCTATGCCACCTAGCCCGTCGGAAGCCCGACCTAAACGAGACTGGTCGCCGAGTGACCCCAAGTTGAGATAGACGCCCGTTCTTCCAAAACTGTAAGATACTGTGTCGATGCCATTTCCTCCGTTGAGCAAGTCATTGCCAGCCCAGCCATTGAGCAAGTCATTGCCAGCCCCGCCATTGAGCGAGCCATTGCCAGCACCACCCCACAAAGAGTCATTACCGCGTCCGCCCCAGAGCGTTTCATTCTGGCTCCCGCCGCCAACTAAGGTGTCGTTGAAGTCAGAACCGATAACGACTTCAAAGCCCGAAAGCGAGTCTACACCGCCCAACCCATCGGTAGTCCTGCCTAACCCAGAACGGTCGCCGACTTCGCCTAACTGAAGATTGATACCTGTTCTCGCATTCCAGTAATATACTGTGTCGATGCCATCCCCACCATTGAGCAAGTCATTGCCAGCAAGACCCGACAAAGAGTCATTACCGCGCTCGCCCAATAGCGTTTCATTGGGGCTCCCGCCAACTAAGGTGTCGTCGAAGTAAGAACCTATCGCTACTTCGATGCTGGAGAGCGTGTCTATGTCACCTAGCCCGTCGGAAGCCCGACCTAACCCAGACCCGCCGACTGTCTCCAACTGGAGATAGACGCCCGTTGCCGCACTCGTGTACAATACTGTGTCGATGCCACTGGCACCATTAAGATAGTCATCATCAACCCCGCCATTGAGCAAGTCATTGTCATCCCCGCCATAGAGATAGTCATCATCAACCCCGCCATCGAGCAAGTCATTGCCAGCGTCGCCATCGAGCAAGTCATTGCCAGCCTCGCCATAGAGATAGTCATTGCCCTCCTCGCCAAAGAGATTGTCAAGGTCAACCCCGCCATAGAGATAGTCATTGTCATCCCCGCCAATGAGATAGTCAACGCCAACCCCGCCATAGAGAGAGTCATTGTCAACCTCGCCATAGAGAAACTCCTTGTCAACCTCGCCATAGAGAAAGTCATTGCCATCTTCGCCATAGAGCCGATCATTGCCGGTCACGCCCAATAAAGTGTCATTACCAGCCAGGCCATAGATAGTGTCATCCATAGCAGAGCCGTATAAGTAGTCAGAGCCCGAAGTGCCAGTTGCCATATATTTAATTTCCTATGGATATTAATAAACTGAAACCGTCAAAAAGGTAAAAATCTACAGTGTGGATTTTTCAAGTGAATTTAGTAAAAAATCCACCCAAAAAACCAACAAGTCTCCTATCTTAGGCAGCCCGGAAACTCAAAAGATATAGCTAGACTTCAGTGAGCCAGGTTGACTCTCTTGCTGAATTTTTACGTTCTTGTTCAGTAATTTCACTGTGTCGGTATGTTATCTCTAACTCGAATACTAAGGATCAGCTCGTGTCAAATCTTCATGAAAACCTTAAAAACCCACTTATTAAAATAACTTATGATTGCCAGCCCGATCGCCTAAAAAATAGTGTGAATTAAGGCTCAAAACCTTGACTTCAGACACCTAACACTAAACTTTGCTAATGTGAATTTTATATTTTATTTTAAATACTTATCAAACAGCCATTAAATCAGCAAAGATTATCAGATAAAACAATAAACTTACTCAACTAGCTGAGAAGCTTAGCTTTACACAATGTTTATAAGCTTACTTAAGTAAATAGGGAATTCGCCCTCAAAATAGCTGAAGCAATATTTTTAAGATAAGTGGACAACAATCCCAATCTCGGCTAAAAATAGCAGACAATGTTAGCAAATTCAGATGTTCGGTAACTTTTACATTGTCTGCTATTCTTAATTCTCATCGCCCTAAAAGCTTTACCAAACCAACCCCGCCAAAATACAAGCTTAGCACCGCACCTCCTAAAAGACTTTGCGTTAAAGGGTCAGTAGAAGGCGTTAAAACCGCTCCCAAAACTGCCGCTCCCAAGACTACATACCGCCAGCCGGAGAGCATTTTGTTAGAAGAAACTATGCCCAAAACACCGAGCAATACTTGGACGATCGGGATTTGAAAAGCTAAGCCGGTGCTGAACATTAACAGCAGCACAAATTTAAAGTATTTGTCGATCGACCACAACTGCTCTACAACATCCGCCCCATAGCTAACAAAGAAGTTGAGCGCCGCCGGAATCAGAGCGATGTAAGCAAAGACTAACCCGCCCAAAAATAGGAAACTCGATCCGAAAAACACCGGCCCGAGCAACCTGCGTTCTTTGCGAGTCAAACCGGGGAGAACAAACAGCGCTATCTGGTAAAAAATAAACGGAGTGGCGATGAGCAAACCGCTGTATCCGGCTACTTCGATAGAAACAAAGAAATACTCGCCGGGAGCTAGTTGCAGAAATTTGACGGGCCCGGCCGGTACTTCTAGCAGTTGCACGATGGGTTTTACTGTTAAAAAGCAACCGATTACAGCGATTACTACTGCAATTAGCGAGTAGAAAAGTCGCTGCCGCAATTCTTCTAAATGGTCGAATAAAGACATTTCAACTTCGTCGGGAAGTTCGTCTAGAAATTCGTTTTCTAAGTTGCGGGAACCCAGAAAACTGTCGGCGATTAGTGCAATGTTATTTTCCGGGATAACTGCTTTGTCTTCTAAGTTACTGACACCCTCGAAATCATCGGCGATGGATGCAATGCTATTTTTAGCTCTAACTTTTTTATCTTCTAAGTTACTGACAGCCTCTAAATCCTCGGCGATTGGGGCAATGCTATTTTCCTCGCTAACTGCTTCGTCTTCTAAGTTACTGACATCCACTAAATCATCGGCGATTGGTGCAATGCTATTTTCCTCGCTAACTGCTTCGTCTTCTAAGTTACTGACATCCACTAAATCATCGGCGATTGGTGCAATGCTATTTTCCTCGCTAACTGCTTCGTCTTCTAAGTTACTGACATCCACTAAATCATCGGCGATGGGTGCAATGCTATTTTCCTCGCTAACTGCTTCGTCTTCTAAGTTACTGACAGCCTCTAAATCATCGGCGATGGGTGCAATGCTATTTCCATCGCTAACTTCTTCGTCTTCTAAGTTACTGACATCCACTAAATCATCGGCGATGGGTTCAATGCTATTTTCCCGGCTAACTTGTTCTAGGTTGTTGTCGGAACCTTGTTCGGATGTCTCCAAGTCTGAGGGCACAGTCATAGGTATTGTTGATTTTATTTAGGTTTTACGTTTATTAGTCTTGGGTGCAGGTGGTAGCAGAAATCAGTTTCTGGATTAAGGGCGATCGCTCTTTTTACTTTAAGCCCATTGGTTAGCCATAATTTTTTTTAGCCATCAATCACGATCGCAATTTTGCCGATCGCGCGGCCCGTTTCGCTGTAAGCGTGGGCTGCTGCTACTTCTTGTAAGCTGTAAGTGCGATCGACGATCGGCTCAACTTTATCGGATTCTATTAACTCCCGCAAAGCCCCTAAATCGCTGGGGTTGGCATTGGCTAGAATGAATTTAGCGTTTTTACCCGATATAAACCAGCTTGTTAACATCGGTGCGAGGTTGTCTAAACTCGGCAAAGTCGAGATATAAACTCCCTCTGGTTGCAGCACTTTTTCGCATTCAGCAAATGTTCTTGTCCCGACAGCATCCAAGATTATATCATATTTTTCTGGCTGTTGAGTAAAGTCAATTTCTGCGTAATCCAGAACAAAATCGGCTCCCAAACTCTTGACAAATTCTCTATTTTTAGCACTGCAAACTCCCGTTACTTCCGTGTTCATTGCTTTCGCAACTTGCACGGCAAAAGTGCCGACTCCGCCGGAAGCGCCGTTAATTAATACTTTGTTTCCTGCTTGGATTTGACCCAAATCCCTGAGCGATTGCAAAGCAGTTAAACCTGCGATCGGTACTCCTGCTGCTTCTGCATGAGTGATGTTTTTAGGTTTAATTGCGGCACTCGATTCTGGCACGGTGGCGTATTCGGCACAAGCACCGCCAGTTAGGGGATTTAAGAAAGTATAAACTTCATCTCCGGGTTGAAATTTGGTGACTTCCCGGCCGACTTCCACGACAACTCCAGAGATGTCAGAACCGACTATTCGAGGAAAGTTATATCCTGTTAATAGTTGCAGGTGTCCTTGCCGGATTTTCCAGTCTACGGGATTGACGCTGCTAGCGCGAACTCGCACTAACAATTCGTTGGATTTGGCGATCGGCTTGGACAATTCTCGGTACTGCAATTCCTCGGCGGAACCGTAGCGATCGAACGCAACTGCTTTCATGGCAAATTTTCCGGTTTATTTCCAATAGAACACTCAATCCTTTACAATTACAGCACATTCGATCTAAATGTGACACAGCAAATTGAGCTAGCCTTGTAGCAGCGGGCGATCGACTCTTGGAGGCCTCCTGACCGAAAGCATCCAGGATACAAGCCCCCGGATTCATTCCTTCGCAGACTCAGGACCCAGAAATAAAAAACCTGTATCCGAGAAACTTGCCCCCCGAATTTATCCGTGGGGTCAATGCTTCAATCTAAAATCTAAAATCTAAAATCTAAAATCGATTGACAGGGGGCAGGCGTGAGGCAATGGGCCCGCTGGCGAGCGTGCGATCGACTAGGGATTAAAGTTAATAGGAACAGGGCGGGCGATCCCATAACCCTGAGCATAATCTACTCCAATCTCCCGCAATTTTTCTAAGATAGTCTCGTCTTCGACAAACTCAGCTATAGTTTCAAGATTCATCGCATGGGCAATACGATTAAACCCTTCAACGAGCGCTTGAGAAATCAAATTATGACTAATGTTCTTGACAAAAGCACCATCTATTTTTAGATAATCAACTGGTAAATTCATCAGATAAGCAAAGGAACTCAATCCACTGCCAAAATCATCTAAAGCAAAGCAACAGCCAATCTTTTTGAGTTCGGTCATGAAATATCTGGCTTGCTCAAAATTCGCGATCGCTGCCGTTTCCGTGATTTCAAAACCAATGGTTTGTGGGGGGATTTTGTAGCGATAAAATTGGTCGATTAAAAATCTCATAAACTGATTGTTACTAATGCTAGCCCCAGAAAGATTGAGCGTATACAAGCCTTGACTAACAACATCTTTCTCCGGTATTTTGTGATAGTTAGAAAAAAATTTTTCGATGACCCAACAATCGATTTCTGTTATCAAGCCGTAACGCTCGGCGGCGGGAATAAACTGAGCGGGAGATACTATTTTTCCATTTTCGTCCAGCATTCTGAGCAAAATCTCATAATGCTCTACTAATGGTTTAGAGGTAATAGAGACAATCTTTTGGGAGTAGAGACAAAAATGATTGGTTTCCAGCGCTCGGCTGATTTTGGAAATCAACTGCCTCTCACCACGTTGTTTAATTAGTTCGCCATCATCTAGACTATAAATATGAACACAGTTGCGGCCTCTGGCTTTGGCGGCATAACAAGCTGCATCAGCCGCTCCCAAAAGCTCCCTCAAATCTTGGCTGGTTTGGTCAATAGCAACAACTCCAATGCTGACTCCGATGATAAAGGTTTGGCCATTCCAAATAAACCGAAACTTATGCACTAGGTCTTTGAGGTTTTCCGCAATCTGAGTTGCTTGAGAGAGCGAACATTGAGTGAGCAAAACACCAAATTCATCACCTCCCAAGCGAGCCAGCATATCATTAGCACGGACTCCATTTTGAATAAGTGCGGTGATTTGGCGAAGGAGCTCATCGCCAGCAATATGACCTACGGTATCGTTAACGACTTTGAACTGATCTAAATCTAAATAACAGAGAGCGTGCTGCTGATTGCTATCTTTAACAGAGGCGATCGCATCAACTAACTGCTGCTCAAATCTGCGACGGTTGATTAACCCCGTCAGGGCGTCGTGATTGGCTTCCCAAGAGAGTTTATGGGTGAGATAGCGCGATTCCGTAACATCATGAAAGACCATGACTGCCCCGATAATTTGACCTTGGCGGTCTCGAATCGGTGCTGCCGAGTCAGCAATGGGATACTCGGTTCCATCAGGGCCAATCAGAATAGTATTGTGAGCTAAGGTCACAATTCGCTCCTCTAATAGAGCCTTGTTTATAGGATTCTCTACGGGCTCTCGCGTTACTTGATCGACAATTAGGAAGACTGTAGAGAAAGGAACTCCTTGAACCTCATGAGTTTTCCAGCCTGTCAGTCGCTCCGCTATCGGATTGAAATATCTCACATTACCTTGGGCATCAGTAGTAATGACGGCATCGCCAATGGATTGCAGTGTCACTTGAGCCAATTCCTTTTCGGCAAAGAGAGACTCTTCGAGACGTTGCCGTTCTTCAATTTCTCTCAAGAGACGTAAATTCTGCTTTTGGAGGCTTTGTTGCAGCCTTCGGATCGTTAGGTGGGTTTCGACACGAGCTAATACTTCTTCGACTTGAAATGGCTTAGCAATATAATCTACCCCTCCCGCAGCCAGCCCTTGCACCTTATTAAAAGTTTCATTTAGCGCACTCAAAAAAATTATTGGAATGTCGGCTGTGCGCTCGTCAGATTTTAATTTTCGGCAAACTTCATAACCATCAATATCAGGCAATTTAATGTCTAGTAAGATTAACTCCGTCGATGGCGATTGGGCGGCTCTGAGCGCCATTGCCCCTGTGATAGCACTGCGAACTTTATAACCCTCTGCCCTCAAAGTATCCCTGAGCAGACGCAGGTTATCAGGCAGATCGTCAACAATTAAAATATTGCCTCGGTAGTTTGTAGCTCGATCGCTCACCCTATCGCTCGTTATATCGACAATCATACTGATTTCCCTAGTTTCCTGCTAGAGGAATATAAGCCTATGCACCAATAGTATAGTTGAATTATTAGGTTATAAAGGTCACTTTAGGCAGAAAGAAGTTCTGCGAGCCGAGATAGGGCGCTGGCAACGGGGCGCAGCCCTACAAAATCTGCATTGTTCGGCTAGGGGCAGTCCCCTCGCGGTTGCCCTTCTTCGCTTCGCGTAACATCAGAAGAACATGGTTTTAACCCAAGCAGGCGATTTATGAACAAGCGCATTTCTCACATGGCAAGTCTACTCGTCATTGCAATTGGATGTCTAGTCCTGCTGGGTTGGCAATTTGACATCTCCCTACTCAAAAGTGGTTTTCCCGGTATGACTTCGACCATGAAAGCAAACACAGCAATTTGCTTTTTGCTGGCTGGAGTGTCTTTGAGATTGTTGCAGTACCAAAGAACCCGACTGCACAATCGCATCGCTCAAGGGATGGCAGGATTGATAATCATCATCGGTCTGCTGACGCTGAGCCAGTATATTTTTGGTTGGAAGCTGGGTATTGATCAGTGGCTTTTCCCAGATTTTGTGTCTTCAGCGACTCCTTATCCGGGAAGAATGGGAGTAAATACCGCCCTAAATTTTGTGCTGATGGGACTAGCACTGTTACTGTTAGGGCAGAATTCCCAACGAATTACTTGGTGGGCTCAGATTTTTAGTAGTCTTGCAGCTTTAATTTCTCTACTAGCTTTATTTGCACACCTATTCAATGTCGATATTCTTGAACGTTTGGCCACAATTACGACGACTCAACCCCTAAACACGATCGCCACCTTTTTCATCCTCTATGGAGGAATTTTATGCCTCCGCCCCAAGGAAGGATTAATGCAAGTAGTAACCAGTCCCCTAGTTGGCGGAGTAATGGTTCGGTGGTTGCTGCCTTGGGGGACTATCTTTCCAGTGACAGTGAACTGGTTCACTCTTCAGGGACAAAAGTTAGGCTGGTATAACGTTAATTTTGCCTATACATTGCGTTCAACTGTTCTGGTTGTCACGTTCTCAATTCTCATCTTGGCGACGGCTCGCTTTTTAAACCAGATAGATTACAAGCGCCAACAAGCGGAAAAAGAAATTAAAAAATTTAACGAAAGTTTAGAAATTCTTGTGGCTGAACGAACAGATGCTTTACAAAAATCGCAGGCTCGTTTTGCGGGAATTCTAGAAATCGCCAATGATGCAATTATTTCAGTCGATCGCACTCAACGCATTACCCTGTTTAATAAAGGGGCCGAAAAGATGTTTGGCTATAAAATTGAGGATATTTTAGGGAAGCCACTGAATTTACTGCTGCCAGAACAGTTTAGAGATGCACATCCGCAGCATATCAAACAATTTGCACAGTCTTCTACCAGAGCGCGAAGGATGGGAGAACGAGGCGAGATTTTGGGTCGTCGTCAAGATGGAACGCAGTTTTCGGCTGAAGCCTCTATTTCTAAGCTGGAAATGAGAGACGAAACGGTATTTACTGTTATTCTGCGCGATATTAGCGATCGCAAACAAATTGAGATGGCTTTACGAAACAGTGAAGAGCAGTTTCGCCATGCGTTTGAAGATGCCTCTATCGGGATGGCGATCGTTTCACTTGATGGGCACTGGATTAAAGTCAATCCTGCCTTATGTCAGATTCTTGGCTACTCCTCAGAAGAGTTGTTAGCGTTAACTTTCCAAGACCTTACCCATCCTGACGATTTAGACCGGGATCTTAGTTATGCAAATCAACTATTAGGAGGAACTATTTCAACATACCAACTAGAAAAACGGTATTTCCATAAACAAGGACATATTATTTGGATTATTCTTAATGGGTCGCTAGTACAAGATGAACAGGGAAATCCACTGCATTTTATCTCTCAAATCCAAGAAATTACTGCTCGAAAAGAAGCTCAAAAAACGCTAGAGATTCAAAGCGTTATCATGAATAACATGGCAGGAGGAGTGTGTCTGATCAAAGCCTCAGACCTCCTGCTCGTCTACACCAATCCTACCTTTGACGCTATGTTTGGCTACAAAGAGGGCGAACTCGCAGGTCAAGCCCTTGGTGTCTTGAATTATGTCGATACAAATTTTACACCAGATGTAACCGTTCTAGATATCGTAACTCAAATTGAACAGACTGGAGAAGCGAAGTATGAAGTCCACAATAGAAAGAAAGATGGAACTCTCTTTTGGTGCAGAGTTCATACATCCAGGTTTGAGCATCCTGAATACGGAACTGTCTATGTTGCCGTTCAGGAAGACGCAACAGAGCTAAAACTGGCTGAGCAAGCCTTACAAGCTACCACAAATCGCCTCCACTTTCTTCTAAACTACAGCCCCGCACTCATTTTTAGCAGTAAACCTGCTGGCGATTATGGAGCAACGTTCATGAGCGAAAATATCCAAGATATATTGGGCTACGAAAGCCGCGAGTTTTTAGAAGATTCTAAATTTTGGGTGAATCACTTACACCCAGATGATGTAGAACCAGTGCTTAATGGCTTAGCAAATGTATTCGCTAATGATTTTTATTTCCACGAATACCGTTTGCGTCGATCGGATGGGGTTTATCGCTGGATGCTCGGTCAACTTAGGCTAATTCGAGATAATTCAGGTACACCAGTAGAAATTTTGGGATATTTAATTGACATTAGCGATCGCAAACAAGCTGAGTTGGAATTTCATCAGGCAAATGAAGCAAACCAAGCCAAGACTGTCTTCCTCGCCAATATGAGCCACGAACTCCGCACCCCCCTCAACTCAATTTTGGGATTCACGCAATTGATGAGCTATGATAGAAATCTGACTCCTTCTCTCCAAGAACGTTTACAGATTGTCAATCGTAGCGGTAGACATTTATTGGACTTGATTAACGATATTTTAGATTTATCCAAAATAGAGAGCGGACGGATGACCCTCAATCCTTCTGAGTTTGATTTGACCAGTTTGCTGACTTCTATTGAAGAAATGTTCCAAGTTAAAGTCCAATCTAAAGAATTGCAACTCATTTTCGAGCTAGAGCCAGACCTTCCTCAATTTGTGCATAGCGACGAGAAAAAACTATATCAAGTTTTGGTCAATCTCCTCGGTAATGCGATTAAGTTTACCAACCAAGGAAGCGTCACCCTACGGGCAAGAGCAGCACAAAGAGACAAAACATCCTGTCACCTATATTTTGAAGTTGAGGATACAGGCGTGGGAATTGCGCCCACAGAAATTGATAAATTATTTAAGGTATTCGTGCAAGCCCAAGCTGGGAATAATTTGAGTCAAGGTACGGGGCTTGGTTTAGCAATTAGTCAAAAACTCGTCAAACTTATGGGCGGTATGATTCGGGTTAAAAGCACTTTGCACCGAGGTAGCACTTTTTCCTTTGAGATTGGTGTACAGTTACCTCAAGCAGAGTCCTTACCCCCAGAATCAATTAATCAAAGAGTAATTGGTTTAGCTCCCGGACAACCGACTTACCGCATTCTTATTGTTGAAGATTTAGAAGAAAATCGCCGCTTGTTAGTCGAGATCCTTACCTCGGTTGGTTTTGAGGTGAGAGAAGCCAAACAGGGAGTGGAGGCAGTCTCACTGTGGGAGAGTTGGCGGCCGCACCTGATTCTGATGGATCTGCGAATGCCGATCGTGGATGGCTACACAGCTACTAAATATATTAGAGAACGCCCTCAAAGCCAAGAAACCGTCATTATTGCTTTAACTGCCAGTGTTCTGGAAGAAGAGCGAGAGAAAGTTCTTATGGCTGGCTGTAACGACTTTATGAGCAAGCCATTTCAGCAGAGAGAACTTTTTGACAAACTCGCTAAATATTTGGGAGTACAATATATCTACGAAGTCGTAGAACAAACTCCACAAAAACAATTAGTTGAAACGGTGTCTGTAGAAGATATATCCATGATGCCCCCTCAGTGGTTAGAACAAATGTATCAAGCCGCTTACTATCTCGATACCGAAGTCATGAACGAATTACTCGTACAAATTCCCGAATCCAAAGCAAGTTTGTCCCAAGCACTAACCGATTATATCAATAATTTTAATTCGGATCGAATTATGGAGCTGATTCGACCTTTGCTGCCGAAGCCGCTGTAGTTATCGAGTTTAAGGACAAAGAATCATAGGAATGAGAATTAAATAACTTCCACAAGATTGTGGGATGGGCGTCCCGCCCGTCCACTCATGACGGGCGGGACGCCCATCCCACAATAACAATTAAAATTGTAAGTTATTTAATTCGCGATCCATAGTGCTGTAAGCAGTGGCTATATTTCCCATAAAAATCAACTTGGGAAAGGATTTGATTTTTATGGGAAATGTCTATTGCAGATATCCATCAGCATGAGGAAATGGCATATACATTGGATGGAATGTGCTGTATCATATAGCAATTCTATTTCGTGTGTGAAGGGGATTTATTTTTTTTATTAACCGCAGAGGGCGCAGAGGTCACAGAGAAAGAGAAAAGAGAGACATAAATGATTGATTTAACCGGAAAGGTAATTTTAGTAACTGGTGGCTCGAAAGGGATTGGTGCAGTGACGGTGCGGACTCTGGTTAATGCTGGGGCCGAGGTGATTTTGCATTACTTTCGCAGTCAGAAAGAAGCGGAAGCGGTAGCAGCAAGTGTTGCGCGCGATCGCTGTTATTTATTGGCAGCAGATTTGAGGGTGGAAAACGCGGCCTCGACTTTGTGGCGAGATGCTTTAAAATGGCGGGGCCATATTGATATTTTAGTTAATAATGCGGGGATTATGCAGTCAGCGGGTATAGAGGACGAGTTCGATATTTGGTCGTCAGCTTGGCAGCAAACTCTACAAGTTAATTTAGTGGCCGTTGCCGATTTGTGCCGGGAATCTATTCTGCATTTTAAAACTCGCAGGGTCGGTACAATTATTAATATAGCAAGTCGCGCTGCTTTTCGCGGCGATGACCCGAATTATCTGCACTACGCGGCTTCTAAAGGTGCTATTGTTGCTTTAACTCGCAGCATTGCTAGAGGGTTTGCGACTGATAATATTTTGGCTTTTACAGTTGCGCCGGGATTTGTCAGTACAGAAATGTCTAATCAGTTTATTCAGGAGTTCGGTGAAGCTGATATTATTCGCGATATCCCGATCGGCAAAATCGCTCCTCCTCAAGATGTTGCTAATGTTATCGCGTTTTTAGCATCCGGTTTGGCTACGCACGCTACCGGGACTACGATCGACATTAATGGAGCCTCTTACGTGCATTGAGACAATTACTCTAAAATACCTCTCAAGGCTCACGCTGACACCTTTTAAAACCAACTAATTTATCACTTTAGCAAGACGCTAAAAACTCCCTCAATCACTTAGCGTTAGATGAAAAGATAGTCTGAGGAAAGTTGATTATGACAACAAATAACGGCACCAACACCAAACGAGTTGCCATACTCATTGAAAATGGAGTTGAAGATTCCGAATTTCTAGTTCCTTACAACGCCTTAAAACAAGCAGGATTTGAAGTAGTTGTCCTCGGTTCGCGGACAAACGAAAAGTATGCGGGGAAACAAGGAAAAGTTGCCCAGCAGGCTGACGGAACTACCACAGAAGCATTGCCCGCAGAATTCGATGCAGTGATAATTCCCGGCGGGATGGCTCCTGATATGATGCGGACTAATCCCAATACAGTACGTTTTGTACAAGAAGCATTTGAGCAAGGAAAAATTGTCGCTGCTGTTTGCCACGGCCCGCAAGTTTTGATTGAAGCCGACTTGCTCAAAGGCAAAAATGCCACAGGTTTCTTGGCAATTAAAAAAGACATGATCAATGCCGGAGCTAACTACATTAACGAAGCTTTAGTCGTTGACGGCAACTTGATTACTTCCCGCCAACCGGGAGATTTAGCAATATTTACCACCGCAATTCTGGCTCGCCTCGGTTACGGCGGAAAAGAAGTCGGTTTGCCAGAAGAAACTGACACAAATGCAGAATGGTGGAAATTAGCTAATGGTTGGGGAGGTTCGACACAAGGCGACATTGTTAAAGGTTTGAATACCGCCCTCGCAGGGGAACGCTATGCTTGCGAAGCGTTTCAAAATTATGCGGAAAAAACCCAAGACAGCGATTTGCGATCGCTCTTGAAAGAAATGATTCAAAACAAACAGCACCACATCATCGCTCTCGAAAGTCGCCTCAACGATTTTGGTGAAAAACCCTCAATTCCTGCCCAAATTGCTGACAAATACGCTAAATTAAAAGCTTCGATGCAAGGAACGGATGAAACGTTTTTGCTGCGGATCACTCTAGGTGAGTTGCAAACCGGTGTTGTCGATGTCAACAACCTGCGGGTGAAGTTCACAGATCCCGTATCAACTGCCATTTTGACAGAGATAGAATCGGATTTGTCCAAGTGTGAGCAAGTCGTTGCTAAACTCTTCCGCGCCCGTGCAGCTTCCCAGGAAATTAAGTCGCCTAAACCTTCAACTAGCCCCGCTGTAAAAATGTAATCAGCAAGGCGATAAATAAGTTTGTAGTTGTGTTGACTTGTTAAAGCCCCACCAATATCGCAACTACAAACTTGCTCTGCAATCCTACAATATACGCCTTTGCGGTAAAATAAAACCCAACACTAAAAAGCAGATATTCAACTAACTGCAAGGTGGAGGGTTTTATTTAATGGGTTTTATTTTTGTTTCACCGGGACACGGGGGGTTTGAAGGAAGCTTGCGGAATCCGGGGGCGTTACAAGCCCCCGGATTCATCCGTGCAGAAATAAAAAATATAGTATCCGATAACCAGCGCCCGGATATATCCGTAAAGTCGCTTTCTTCAATGCTTCAAATCTCAAATCTCAAATCTCAAATCTCAAATCTCAAATCGATTAACCAGCCCTCGGATATATCCGTAATATCATGTCCGATGGATTAACCATAATATCCCGGTCGGGGCGGGTTTTTGAGATTGTCAATTATTGGCAGGTATTGTTGGTGAACCCGCCCCTACAACAATCGCGATCCCTCGACCGGAAATGATATGAGGTCGCTTTCTTCAATTCTTCAATCCTTCAATTCTTTAAATCTAAAATCTAAAATCTAAAATCTAAAATCGATTGGCTTGTTCCCTCTTCCTTTAGACAGGAGACACCTGGGCTATAAATGCGCTACTGTGTTGCCAATATTTTGATGAGGAAAAAAGGCCGTGGTTCCCTTACGCGATGAAAATCCCATTACTATCACTCCCTATGTCACCTACGGGCTGGTTGCCGCAAACATATTAGTATTTTTGTACGAACTCAGTTTGGGCGATCGAGAATTAACCCAATTCTTCTACTCTTGGGCAGTAATTCCTTGCCAGTTAAGCAATATGTGTCGGGTTGCTCTGCCAGTTTCGCCATTTCCCGAATGGACAACACTAATTAGCTCCCAATTCCTGCACGCAGGCTTTCTTCACATTGCCGGAAATATGTTATTTTTGTGGATTTTTGGCAACAACGTAGAAGAGCGTTTAGGACACGTCAAATTTATAATATTTTACCTTACTTGCGGCGTTTTAGCATCACTAACTCAGTGGTTTTTTTCCTCAGCATCTGCCATTCCGTCCCTAGGTGCTAGCGGCGCGATCGCAGGCGTGATGGGAGCTTACATTCTCAGATATCCCCAAGCCAAAGTTCTGACACTGCTACCCTTGGGAATCTTTATTACCACCGTCAGAGTCCCCGCTTTCTTCTTTCTAGGATTTTGGTTTGCACAGCAAGCATTGAGCGGCCTAGCTTCCTTGAATGCCCCGGCAAGTGTCGGCATGGAATCCGGGGGAGTTGCCTACTGGGCCCACGCCGGTGGCTTTGTTTTCGGCGCTATTCTCGGCCCTTTGTTGGGACTTTTTTCTGAAGATAATCAGATTTAATTTTTCACCGCAGATGAACGCAAATAAACGCAGATAAACTGCCAACAAAATCGGCGTTTATCTGCGTTTATCTGCGGTTTCAAATCTCTTATCTTCCTAGATAAAAGTGAAATCAAATTCCGAAAGAGAAGAAACCCCAGTTACACCATTTAACTTCGCCAAAATGCGAGAATCGCTGCCGGTGAGGTTATTGCCATTGCCGTCATAAATGATGTAAGTATTGCCCCCGGAATCGTAGGCAAACAAGAAAGCACTTCCTCCCAGAATATTTGCAGAAACAGTTGTCTGCACATTCAGCAGAACTTGGCTGTTACCGCCCAGATTCGCAAATCCGGGGGCAAAATTAAACTGATCGGCGATCGGCACACCGAGACCGCTAAAATCAGTAATCGCATCGTATCCGCCCGCCGCGATCGCAGCCTCGATCGCCGCCGAAGAAGCCGCATCAAAGCCAGGCCCACCTTGTGCAGGGCTGGTATAGCGGTATTGATTGCTGCCGCCGCCCCCCGTCATGGTATCTGCGCCGAGGCCTCCTACGATCACGTCGTTATCCACACCGCCATTAATCGTATCGTTGCCGCCTTGACCATCAATAGTATCGCTGCCCGCCAAACCGTCCAAATTGTCCGGCAAAGAACCCCCAACCAAATTGTTAGGCCCGCTATCAGCCGGCAAGATTTGAACGGTGACAGTACCTACGCCCGGAATTGTCCCGAATCCGTCGCTGACGCTGTAGGTGAAAGCAGTTGTACCCGCTACGTTGCCGGGGATGAATTGCACTTGAGAGACAAGATTTACAGCTACCCCCAGTTGTGGTGTGCTGACATTGATAATGCTGAGCGTCCCTTTTTGCGGGCTGGAATCGTTGGCCAGCACGTCGATGAAAGTGGGCAGCAAATTATTCGTATTGGTAAATACGATGCCGTCATTGACAGCAATCGGCGGCAGGAGAGTTGGAACAGTTACGGAGGTATCGAAAGAATTGATGTTAATGGCCACTGACGCTGCTGCGGTGCCGCCTTGGTCGTCAGCTACGCTGTAGCTGAAAGAACCGGCTTGCCCGATCGCGTTTGTTCCAGGTTGGAATTTCAGCCCGAGTAAATCCTGAACGGTTAACTTTTGGTTCACGGCGACCGGGTTCGTACCCGTAATTACCTGACCAAAAGTAGGATTGGGAAGTCCGACTACCGCGATCGACAGCGGCTGGCCCTCCGGGTCGCTGGGCGCCGAAATGCTCAGAGACAGAGGCAAATTCTGCAAACCAGTCACCGTCTTGCCCGCTTCCACCAGCGGCGGCTGGTTAGGAGTCGGAGATGTAAAACTCGGCGGACTCGGCCCCCCGCCCAAAGGCGGAGGGGGCGCCGCAGTGGGAGTCGGAACTATGGAAGGACTCGGACTCGGAGTTGTCGCGCCCGCAGTCGGACTCGGACTCGTACCCGGAACCTGTGTCGGCAATGTGCCCGTTGTGGGGTTCGTTGTTGTCCCCGTTGTCGGACTCGTGGTTGTCCCCGTTGTCGGGCTCGTTGTTGTCCCCGCTGGTGTGGGAGTTGTGGTCGCTGGTGTGGGAGTTGTGGTCGCTGGTGTGGGAGTTGTGGTTGCTGGTGTGGGAGTTGTGGTTGCTGGTGTGGGAGTTGTGGTTGCTGGTGTGGGGCTTGTGGTTGTCCCTGTTGTGGGACTTGTGGTTGTTCCCGTTGTGGGACTTGTGGTTGTTCCCGTTGTGGGACTTGTGGTTGTTCCCGTTGTGGGGCTTGTGGTTGTGCCCGTTGTGGGCCTTGTGGTTGTGCCCGTTGTGGGGCTTGTGGTTGTTCCCGTTGTGGGACTTGTGGTTGTGCCCGTTGTGGGACTCGTTGTTGTGCCCTCAATGGTGAAGGGATTGTCGTCTACGCGGGGTATTTGAGCTGTAGTGAACCGAGATTCATCTAGCGAGTTCGATCGAACATCAATCAACACCGCCAAAAATTCCCCAGTTCGCCTGTCCCTAATAATCGTGTTGCTAGAATTCGAGCCTTGGCCCTGGAAAATTTCTAACTCTGTAAAGTTCAGACCTCCAGCCAGACCGATCGAATCTCCCGCATTAAAATCTCTAATTACATCAGCATCGCCGATTTCGCGGCCGCCAGTAGTGAGAAACCCGTTGCTACCAGGCGACGTGCCCACCCTACCGAGAACAAAGATATCCGATCCGTCGCCTCCTGTCAGAGTATCCGATCCGCGATCGCCCGAAAGAACATCATCCCCAGCATCTCCAGACAAAGAATCATTCTCGTCGCCCCCGAAGATCAGGTCATCACCCTCGCCGCCGTCACCAGTATCGTTACCAACACCGCCGGTGATGACATCCCCGCCCTCGGAACCCAACAAAATATCATTGCCCCGAGCGCCGATCAGGCAGTCATTACCCGTGTCGCCAAAAACAGTGTCACTGCCCTTGTCGCCAAAAATCAGGTCGTCCTCGCCACCTCCGCGCAGACAGTCATTGCCTTTACCGCCGTACAGCGAGTCGTTGCCTTCAGCACCCAAGACAACATCGTTCCCCTGGTCGCCAAAAGCTACGTCACCGCCCTCCTCGCCAGAAACCAAGTCATCGCCTTTGCCGCCCCGCGCCGTGTCATTGCCGCGCCCGCCCTCAACAATATCTTTACCAGCGCCGCCGTTGAGAGAATCGTTACCGTCTTCGCCCCTGACTATATCGTCTCCGTCCCGACTCAGAAGCGTGTCGTCGCCGCCGCGCCCGGAAATCGTGTCATTGAACAAGCTGCCGATTAAATAGTTACTGCCGTCATTTGCGACAACTAAGCCATCGACAAAAAGTGGCTGTGGGGGAGGCGTGGGAACTGTCAGAGGTGGCCGCGGCACCGGGGTGATCGAAATGTCCGGGCTTGTCCCCGTCATCGTTGTCGAAGTCCCCGTCATCGTTGTCGAAGTCCCCGTCATCGTTGTCGAAGTCCCCGTCATCGTTGTCGAAGTCCCCGTCATCGT
>NZ_JAUBTI010000031.1:59255-68860 GCF_036702415.1 Microcoleus sp. D3_18a_C4
TGTCGAAGTCCCCGTCATCGGCGACGGTGCCGGGGACGGCGACGGTGCCGGGGACGGCGACGGTGGGGGAAAAGCTACTGGTACTGCACTTGGCATTGTTCCGACTCCTTGCGACGCTACTCAAAAACTACTAAATAAACTTAAAGTCAGATGCAGTAATGACGGTGCTCAGGGCTCCCGGCACTGTAGGAATAGAATTCAACACTGCCAAATCGAAAGCTGGGAGACTGTCATCTGCCACATTCGGGTCGAAGCCGAGAACGTACTTGTTAAAAGTATTGTTCAGGTACACGAAGAAAGCTCCTGTTTTGCTCGAACCCTTTTGATTTTTCAACACTGCATTTACTGCTTGAGCGTTATCAAATTTAGATTCAAACAAAATGACTGATTGCTTGCTGATGTCGTCGCCGCTAGACCCGATATTCCTGACGATAAAACTGGTGAAATCGAGAGTAGTTCCTGAGTTGGTTAAACCTGCGAAATTTGACGACCTGAACAAAAATCTGTCGGTCTCGCTGCCGTTAGCGTTAAAGTCAGCAATCACGTCCACGCCTTCGCTGGGAGTTTCGTAGTAGAAGAAATCATTGCCAGCATCGCCCGTGAGCAAGTCAGAACCGGCACCGCCACCCAAAATGTCATTGGCTGCACCGCCGGAAAGCGAGTCGTTGTCATCGCCGCCCAATACCAAGTCATTGCCGAAGGCGCCGCTGAGACAGTCGCTGCCGGCACCGCCGTCGAGAGTGTCGTCGCCCGCTTGGCCGTCGAGGGAGTCGCTGCCGGCCTCGCCCAACACGTAGTCATTGCCCGAACCTCCTAGTCCCGTGTCGTTGCCTCCTCCACCCAACATCGTGTCATCGTTGTCGCCGCCCAAGATGGAATCGTTATTGATACCGCCGTCGAGCAAGTTTCTGCCCAGTCCACCGTCGAGGATGTCGTCGCCTGCACCGCCGTCGAGGGAGTCGTCGCCAAGGCCACCAAGTAAGGTGTCGCTGCCGGTTGCTCCAAGTATCGAGTCGTCGCCGGATTCTCCCAACATCGAGTCATTGCCTGTTCCGCCGTCAATGGTGTCGTTGTTGTCACCGCCCAAGAGGTTGTCATTGTCATTGCCGCCGAACATCAGGTCGTTGCCCAGCCCGCCGATCAGCGAGTCTATGCCGTCTTGGCCGTCAACGGTGTCGTTGCCCAGTCCGCCGTCAACGGTGTCGTTGCCGATCGCACCCACCACCGAGTCGTTGCCTGCTTCACCGAATACCAGGTCGTTGCCGCCATTACCATCGATCAGGTCGTTGCCGTCGCCCCCAGATAGGGTATCGTCGCCGGCCCCGCCGACGATGAAGTCGCTGAGGTTGCTGCCTGTAAAGCTGCTGGCCGGGAGTGCGCTGCGATCGACAATATTATCTACCACCGTGATGCTAAAGGATGCCGGCCCGATAGTTGCAGATCCGTCGGAGGCTGTAAACGTGAAAGTGTCGCTGCCACCTGCTGCCAGCAAGTTGTATTTGACGATGTTGTTATTGATATCGTCTTGGGTGAATTTGCCGCCCACGTTGAGAAATGTGCTACCCCTTTGGACAAAACCTCTGGTAGCATCGGGGGCTTTAGTAATCGTGTAAACGATTTCCAAGGGGCTGTTGTCGGGATCTGTGATTAACAAATCGGCGGCAGTGATTGTCCCGATAGGATTACTTTTGGCAACCACCACACCCTCGTTAATTTTTAGCTGCGGCGGGCTACTGACGTTGATGGTTACTACCGCCTTACTTGTGCCGCCGCTGCCGTCTGCGATCGAGTAGCTGAAGCTGTCAGTACCCGAAAAGCCGGGATTCGGGGTGTATTTGAATACGCCGCCGCCCACGGGAACCAGGCTCCCTTTGCTTGCTGGAGCAAAAGTCGTGACAGTCAGAGCGCTTTGTTCCTGGTCAGTATCGTTCAACAGAACGTTGAAACTGAGTTCTTGACCCGCAACCGTGGTGAAGTTATCGTTAACTGCTCTTGGAGGTTGGTTAAAGATGGGCGTCGGGAACGTCGGCGGCGGACTTCCTGTCGGCGTCGGACTTCCTGTCGGCGTCGGACTTCCTGTTGTTGGCGTCGGGAACGTCGGCAGTGGCTCTGTCGGTGTGGGCGGTGTCGGACTTCCTGTCGGTGTCGGACTTCCTGTCGGTGTCGGACTTCCTGTCGGTGTCGGACTTCCTGTCGGTGTCGGACTTCCTGTCGGCGTCGGTAGGGGAAGTGGAGTGGCGCTGCCGGGAACTGTGGGGGCAATTACAAATGAGCTTCGCCCTAGGGTTCTGCTGTCTACTCCGGGCAATACTGCTAAAAAGTCGCCACTGACGCCGTTGCGAATAATCGTACTGCCGGCTTTCGTCTCAGTGCTTTGGAAGATTACCAAATCTTCAAACTTGAGGTCGCCGGTTAACCCGATCGAATCTTCGCCTTGGCGAAAGTCTGTGAAAATGTCGGCATCGGCGATGTCGGGGCCGCCTGTAGTGACAAATGCCGGGTTAGTGCCGTCGCTGCTGCCGCTGGGGGAACTGAATGCACCGATGACGAACACATCTCTGCCTTCGCCTCCTGCGATTATGTCTTTGCCTGCTTCGCCCCAAAGAACGTCGTTGCCAGCACCGCCGTCCACGATGTCGTCCCCGTCGCCGCCGAATACGATGTCGTCGCCGTCGCCGGAAAAAAATGTGTCCCCGCCGGCGTTTCCGTAGAGCCAGTCGCCTCCTTCGTTGCCAAATAGCAAGTCTTCGCCGTCGCCACCGAAGAGCGAGTCGTTGCCTTGGTCGCCCCACACGATGTCGTCGCCTCGATCGCCCAAAAAGCTATCGTCGCCAGAACCCCCACGCAAGCTATCGCTGCCTTTTCCCCCATAAGCCGTGTCTCTGCCTTCGCCTCCGATTACCGTGTCGTTGGCGTCATTGCCGTACAGCAGGTCAGGGTTATTTGCCCCGTCGAGGCAGTCGTTGCCTTTGCCTCCGTACACGGTATCGAGTCCTGAACCGCCGTCGAGAACGTCGTTCCCTGGCGCGCCGAACAGCACGTCGTCATCATCGCCCCCGAATACTAAATCGTCGCCGTCGGCTCCTTGCAGGTTGTCGTTGCCTTGCAGTCCGGAAATCACGTCGGGCCCGGGACTGCCAACTAAGGAATCGTTGGTTTCTGTGCCACGGACTACGCCGCCGATGATTCCGGGCGAGGTACCTTGGCCTCCGCCCCCTGTGTCGTCTATGTCGCCAATTGTGTCGTCCCCGGAGGGAGGTGTTGGAGGTGTTGGAGGTGGTGCTGGGGTTGGAGGTGTTGGCGGCGTCGGAGGTGGTTCTGGTGTTGGAGGTGGTTCTGGTGTTGGAGGTGGTTCTGGTGTTGGTGTTGGTGGTATAATTACTGCTGGCACTGCACTTGGCATTATTTTGGCTCCTTTAAACGACGATCCCGATTAACTTTAAGAACTGATTAGTATCAGATACATTTAACCCGGTAAATCCCGGACGCTCGCCAGGAATAACCGTGTATGGCAAGATAGAGAAAGCAGCAAGCTCTCCTATCAAGGAGGTATCTCTCAAAGCTTTCAACAAAATATTGAAAGCACCGTTTTTGTCTCTGTCCAGAGTGTGTCCGCACTCTGGACATTTAAAGACTTTAGACCCGCCTAATTTAGTATGAATGTGTCCACACTTTGAACAGGTTTTTGAGGTGTACTCTTCTGTCACGTCTACTACAACACCACCATGTTTAGTGGCTTGATGCTTCAACATTTGCTTGAAACGATAATGACTTAAAGTGACCATCGCCCTAGCTGTTTTAGTTGCTAAAGAGCGCTTACCTTTCTTGACCATTTGTTGCGTCTCGAAGGTTGGCAAGAAAATTAACTTGTACTTGCCTGTCAAATATTTTGCAGCTTTTTTATGCAATTCATTGACTAAGTTTTTGATTTTGATTCTAATTTTTGCTGCTGATTTTCGCAGGCCATACCTCAGCCGCTTGAATTGCCTTCCTTTACTTACCCCAATGCGGGACATTAATTTGTCTAGATGTCTTGCTAGCCGATAGATGCGACCGATATCGTTTTTTCCTATTTCGACAAAGCCACTGCCGTCAAAACCAGTAAGGAAAGTTCTAACGCCCGGATCTAAAGCTATCACCAAATCGCTATCAATCGGCTTGATTTTTGGTACATCAATTGCATAGCAGATAAACCATTGCCTGTTAATCAAGCTGAGTGTTGGTTCGTGTTGCATTACCTCGATGATAGGTTCCGAGGCTTTAAAGGTTAGCCCTTTAGTAGAAGTTGGATAAAAAGTCCCCAATTTCCAATTAGATGTTTGAAACCGGATAGTCTCAGATGTATCGAAACGGCTTCTGAATTTTGCCGTTCCTTTTGTCTTTTTAGCTGCCTTGTGTGCTTCAAAAGCTTGAAAGACTGCCATTTGTCGCGGGTTGTAAGGTTGCTCGGAAACCCAGGTGGGAGCCAAGCCCATTACCTTTTTTCTTAATTCATACTTGCCAATTCTTTCGTCTTTAAGGATAGCAATTGCTTGGTTGTAACACCATCTACTTGCTGCAATCCAAGTCCTCCATTTGGCTGCTAGCTTGGTTTCCGGGTAAACTCGAATCTTCTTTGATAGCAGATTTTTATTTTCGCAAGCCGTAGATTCGGCAACTAAAGACGTGGATGATGGCAAGCACATCTTCAACCATTTATCGTTCTGGAGACAGCTCGTTTCTGCCGAGAACCATGAGTTGGCAATTGTTTGGCTCGCAGATCCATTTGATGAGATCGCCACCAAACCGGCACAGTCTGTCTTGGTGTCCCACCACAACTGTTGAGATATCTCCTGACATGACTTGTCCCAGAAGGGCAAGCAGGGCTTTTCTTTTGAAGTTGAGTCCACCTCCGATGTCTTTGAAGACTTTAGCTTGCGGGTAGAGACTTTGGAGGTAGCTGACTTGTCTGTCAAGGTCTTCTCGTTGTTTGTAGCTGCTGACTCTGGCGTAGATGGCTGTAATTCGGTCGTGTCCGGTTCCGAGAACGCTGTCGATGTCGTAGCGTCGCTGGTTGGAGGGAGTTCTGATTGCTGATATTTTGTCGGCAAGTTCCCAGTTTCTAAGGGTTTTATCTGAGACTTGCAGGATTTTGCAAGCTTCTGGCGGTGTGACATATCTGGTCATCGCTAGGTGGTATTTTTGTTGTCAATACATAATATAAGGTTTTACAAGGATTTACAAAGAATTTCTAAGAAATCGTTTACTTTGCGACGGCAGTTTGTTGCCACAAATCTGGCTTAAAATTGATTAATAACCCCATCATTTCTAACATACTAAATCCAAAATGCAACGGCTATAGATATTTTTTAAGCCGGGCATCTTTTGATTTCAAAATATTAATGATTGCACGTTTTGCTGCCTATCTTGGGTATACTTTAATATCGCGCTATTTCGATAGAACCTAGAAGTCGGGATTGGAGTCAGCCCGGTGTATTTATCCAGAATCCGAAAAAATAAAAATCTTCGCCGTCATAATTTTTTCTTTCCGAATGTTCAATGCTGAAAACAGATGTGCCTCTTGCCTGCAGAAGCGAATGCCTTATGCTGACTGCTGACAAGAAACAGAGCTGTTAATTAGGGGCAGAAGCGGCCCGGTTTGTTCTTGTCCACTGACGGATAGTTCGCTGTGGCAAAGGTAAAGCAGGGAACAGCGACTTAACAAATCTAGCAGAATTCGCCGCAGTCGCTGTTGGTCAGCCGCCGTTTCTTCTTCGGTTTCCCAGGGGCGCCCCAGTTGCGATCGCAAAAATAAGGGAGCGCCAAACAATGTCGCCGCACCGCCGCTCAGCCACAGGGGCGAGCCGGCATCCAGCCAAAAGTGCCATTTGTGGGCGCGGCGGCTGCTGCGGTACTGGAAGATGTTGGCGAGGGTGACGGCTCTGGCTGCTGGGCCTTCGGGACGCACTGGAAAGGGGTTGGCGGTGACGGTTCCTTGGCGCAACAACTGGATGAACCGGGCGATCGTTTCTGAGTCGCCGCCGTTTGTGGGTTCTACGCGCTGCATTCGCCCGTTAATTTCCCAGTAGTGGGTGGCGGTTTCCATTAACTCGCGCAGGGCTGCTAGCCGATCGTAGGGGAGGTATCTGTCGTTCATGAGAAATTTCTGGATGGCTCGATCGAGCAGGGCAATTGGGCTCGGCAACAGCCGCTCCTGCTGTTGCGATCGCTGTTGTTCGATCCACTCCACAATCTGCTCGTAGGCCCTGGCTGCTCGGTGTCCCACTCTGTCCCACCGGGGAAAAGCTGTAATTGGCAGCAATTGAGGTCGATCGATATCTGGACAAAAACAGTGATCGGCGATTAAACCTGCTCTCACTTGGTCGATCGATTTTTGATTGTGAATTTGAGATTTTAGATTGAATGTCGAGTTGGAATCTTCTGTTTCCAATGAACTGTGTTTCTGGCTGCCCAACACTACCAGCATTTCTGCTGCGCCGTCTCGATCTACTAAACGGCCGAGTCCCGGATAAACTAAGGCTAACAAAGTGAGTAAAGCTCGAATCTCTGGGGTAGTCGAGAGCGGCCGCTGATCGTTGAGAGATACGGCGGCGATATTATCTCGCGCCAGAATTTCCGTTAAACTGTAACGGGCGATCGCATCCATCCCAGGGGCAATTACGGCGATTTCCTGGGGTTCCACGGCTTGTGACTTCACCGCATCCACGATGATTTCGGCGGTTTCTCGCAGCAGTTGAGCCCGGGAAGTGGTTTGGAGCGATCGAACTTTACCGGGCAAACTCAAGCCTAAAGGATAAAAACCCTCAGTATTAACTGCTAAACTTACCGCTAAATCTCCAATCTCTAGGGCTAAACCGGCTTTTTCGTCCAAATTTACCACGCTTTGACAGCGGTCTTCGAGTCTGGCTAGGTATTCCGTATCAGCCCCCAAGCCCAAACGCACTCCTCCATCTGGGTTGTAGGAGAACGCCCCCGCTGCACCGAAGTCGAGCATTCGATCGAACAAATGGCGACTTATCGCGGGATAATCGTCAACATCGTCTGCGATCGCAGCTTGGTATCTAGAGGCCAAATGCTGCTGGTAGGTGGCATCCGGCAACAAATAGCGCCAGTAGAGTTCGCAAACAATCCCGTAAGTCAGGAACCCCCGCGTCAAGCACCAGTCGCACCACCTTTCGAGCAACTCTCCCATGCTAGTCCACAGGTTGTTCGAGCCGCCGTCACCAGCAAATCCCTGTTCTAGAATGCTGGGAATCTCTTCTCTGGGCGTACCGCTGACAGCAGCAAGTTGTAATAAGTCAAGTGTTCGACGCACCATTCGGTTTGGGCTTACCCCTGTTTGTTGCAAAATGCCTTCGTCTAGTTCGCGACGCCAGAGTCTCGCGGCAAGTTCCAGTTCTGTTTCAGGTTGCAGCCGCAGGGGAAATTGAGCCCTCAAATCCAGCGACTGAACTAGCAGGGGCCAAAATAGCAATACCTCCTGCTCAAAAAAACCGAAGGGCGTTGTGGAGTGAAAGGTATATTTTCCTTCGGTAGCGACGGCGATGCGATCGGCCAATTCTAGCCGGTTGTCTCCGTTAGCTGCTAAGACTAAAATTGCTGGGGCAGTTTGTCCAGCCCGCCGCCGCCCGGAACTCGATCGCCCTGAAACTGTTGTGGGCAAAGGCTTGACAGTTTTGCTCCAAATGCAGAACTGCTCGACTAAGCGAGTGGTTTTGCCGCTGCGGGCAGATCCGACAATCCAAATTGAATCTTCGGTGGCCGTTCTCAATTTATGTAAATTTGTTACCATACCGTGAATACTTTAATCACTAATGTCTACAGCCAACTAACCCGCTTTAGCTATGAATACTTCTCCGTGGAACAGGATTGTAAAATATCTCTACAGCCTTCACCAATGGTATCGAGAAACGCCTGAGAGGGCTCTAGAACAGGCCTACGATGCTGCGTTAGCAATTAAGGCGATCGAAGACGAGCATTTTGGCGGTCAAGGAATCTCTGAGCGATCGTCGGGAGATTACGGACAGAGCACCCTGTCTTACTTTAAATCCGAGCTGCAAAAATACCTCAAGGTCATCCAAACCCGAATGGTTGAGTTTAATGCTAGCCGTTCTTTTTTGGAACTGCCGGAGCGAGTGGGGGCCAAACCGAAAACGGGGAACAGCGCGGATCATCACCAGCACGGATTACATCTCAACAGTAAAGATAGAGCCTCCCTTATATTTGAGAAGCTAGAGTTTATTGATGGAGTCATCGACAAGTATATTAATAATAGTAGATCGACGGCAATTGTTCCGGTTGTCAGTTCAGTAAATCTGCAGGCAAAATCTACAAATAGCAGCTCTCCACCTGACCCCAAAAATAAAGGTTCAGCTAATTATGTTCAAATTCACGATGGTGAGGTTGACACTAACTATGAAGAAGTGAATTTATTACCGCGATCGCTTCTGGGAACTTTGAATCGAATTACTAAAGATTTAGACCCGGAAGCGGAAAAAGAAGTAGTCAAGAATTTTCGCAATTCCAAAGTAAAAACAATTATTTCTCTCAGATTTATTTTGCTTTTGATTTTAGTTCCGCTGTTGACGAATCAAATTGCAAAAAACTTTCTAGTCGGCCCGGTAGTTGACCATTTTAGGGGCAAAGAAAATGCTCCAGTTTTCCTAAATGTTAACCTGGAAGAAGAAGCATTCCAAGAACTGGAAAGATTTGAGCAACACCTCAAATTTGAAAGGTTAATAGGCATTGCTCCGTCGCTTTCTTTAGAGGAAACGGAAAAGAAGATTGCCGAGAAAGCAGTTGAACTAGCGGAGGAATACCGCGCTGAAAGTGGTGGAGCCATTAAAAATATTTTTGCTGATTTGATTTCCTGCATAGCCTTTGCCGCGATTATCGTCACTAACAAGAAAGAGATTGAGATTTTAAAGTCTTTCATGGATGATGTGATTTACGGCCTCAGCGACAGTGCGAAAGCTTTCGTAATTATTTTGTTTACAGATGTGTTTGTGGGATTCCACTCGCCTCATGGCTGGGAAGTAATTCTTGAAGGTTTATCGAGGCATTTGGGACTACCAGAAAATAGGCAGTTCATATTTTTGTTCATTGCGACGTTTCCAGTTATCTTGGATACTGTATTTAAGTATTGGATATTTCGCTATTTAAACCGGAGTTCGCCTTCTGCTGTTGCTACTTACAAGAATATGAACGAGTAATCAGAGGCGAAGGAAGTTCGGCAACGGATTTTGTAACGGATGTAACGGATGTAACGGATGTCAGGAAGTTCGGCAACGGATTCTGTAGCGGATGTAACGGATGTAACGGATGTCAGGAAGTTCGGCAACGGATTCTGTAGCGGATGTAACGGAAGAAGAAAAAAAGATGTAATAATGGCAATGGTTTCAGCGATTAAGAACGTCCTCAGTAGGATCTCCACTGCACAGAGGGTGGCTTACCCATAGCGCACAAAAGCATTTATTTTTTATATCAGGAGTGGTTTAATTAATTAGATATACTTAAGCTGTTTTGCCTGTGACATACTCCCACATCAAGCTGAGTACAGCTATGATGTGGGCGTCTTTGCAGCCCGATGAAGGGTATACAAAATT
>NZ_JAUBTI010000032.1:0-13415 GCF_036702415.1 Microcoleus sp. D3_18a_C4
GCCCGTCCTTTTTGGACGGGCGGGACGCCCATCCCACAATAACAATTAAAATTGTAAGTTATTTAATTCGCGATCCTTACTTATTAGCCGGGCCCACAGCCTCGATCGCAGCTTCAAGAGCGATCGATACATGAGTCCAATTAGTTCCCCCCTGACAAAAAGCCACGTAAGGCTCCCGCAGAGGCCCGTCAGCCGAAAACTCCGACGTACTCCCATCAATAAAAGTACCCCCAGCCATCACCAACTGACTTTCATACCCGTGCATCGGAGCCGGGACCGGATCTAAATAGGAACCGACGGGGGAATTTTGCTGAACAGCCCGACAAAAAGCAATTAACTTATCAGCAGAACCGAATTCGATCGCCTGAATCACATCTCGTCTTCTAGCCAAAGGCATAGGATTCACTCGATAACCCAACTTATAAAAAACATAAGCCGTCAAATGATTTCCCTTCATCGCCTCCCCCACAAAACCGGGAGCCATAAACAAACCCTGAAACAGCAACCGATTCAAATCAAAAGTTGCGCCGCCGCTGCTGCCGATTCCCGGCGCCGTCAAGCGACAAGTTGCCGCCTCCACTAAATCAGCCCTCCCGGCAACGTAACCGCCCGCAGGGACGATCGTACCCCCCGGATTTTTGATTAAAGAACCAGCCATCAGATCCGCACCGACAGCAGTAGGTTCGCAATCATCAACAAACTCTCCGTAACAATTATCAACAAAGCAAATTGTGTTAGGATTCTGATGTTTGACTATGGCGACGATTTTTTCAATCTCAGAAATAGACAAACTCGACCGCCAAGAATAGCCGCAAGAGCGCTGGATAAAAACCAGGCGAGTCTTTGCTGAAATAGTAGAGCTCAATGCCTGCCAATCCAAACTTCCTTCGCGAGTTAGAGGCAACTCACGGTAACTAATGCCAAACTCAAGCAGTGAACCTTGACCTTGCCCGCGCAAGCCGATCACTTCTTCTAAAGTATCGTAGGGAGAACCAGCCACTGCCAACATTTCGTCACCAGGACGCAGGATGCCAAAAAGAGCACAGGCGATCGCGTGAGTACCCGAAACAAACTGTACCCGGACAGCCGCGGCCTGGGCCCCTACCACTTCGGCAAATAACCCGTCCAAAGTCTCCCGACCCAAATCATCGTGGCCGTAACCCGTAACCCCTGCAAAATGGTGGACTCCAACCCGGTGGCTGCGAAAAGCTTTTAAGACTCGTTGAAGATTTTGCTTGACTGTAGTGTCAATACCAGAAAAAATCTGAAAGAGTGCCTGTTCTGCTTCCTGTAGCCGTGAAACGCTATTCATCTATACCTCGCTCACCCTTTGCGTGCGCGCTGTTCATTATGGCGTAGATGCGGCCCCTAGTTTGTAAACATAATATATTCATGACGATTGCAACTTCCAAAAAAACTTCTCCTGATTGGCCTGTCGTAGGCTTTATGGCCTTTCTGCACATCGGTGCTTTATTTGCTTTGCTGCCGGGTAATTTTAGCTGGTCTGCGGTCGGGCTAGCTGTCTTCCTGCATTGGGTAACAGGTGGTTTAGGAATTACTCTGGGATATCACCGCCTCGTCACCCACCGCAGTTTTCAAACACCGAAATGGCTAGAGTATTTTCTAGTTATTTGCGGTACCCTTTCCTGTGAAGGTGGCCCGATCGACTGGGTAGGAATGCACCGGTTACACCACATACATTCCGACACCGAAACAGATCCCCACGATTCCAATCAAGGCTTCTGGTGGAGCCACATGGGCTGGATGCTCTCGGATCTCCCGATCAGAGTGGAAATCCCCCGCTTTACTAAAGACATCGGCGACGACCCAGTATACAAGTTTCTCCAAGCATATTTTATCCCCATCCAAGTTGTCTTCGGTGTGTTGCTTTATTTATTAGGCGGCTGGTCTTTCGTGGTTTGGGGTGTGTTTCTGCGGATCGTGGTGGTGTTCCACTGCACTTGGCTGGTTAACAGCGCTACCCACAAATTCGGCTACCGCACCTACGAGTCGGGCGATCGATCGACCAACTGCTGGTGGGTGGCTCTGCTCACCTACGGCGAAGGCTGGCACAACAACCACCACGCCTTTCAATACTCGGCTCGCCACGGTCTCCAATGGTGGGAAATCGACTTCACCTGGATGACAATTCAATTGCTGCAATCGCTGGGTTTGGCAACCAAAGTGAAATTAGCAGAAAAATAGCGATCGGCAATTAGTCATTGGTTGTAGGTCATCAGTTCTGGACTAATGGCTGGTGACCAATGCCTAATCCTGTTTTTTGCGATGGTAGAGGTTGGGTTGAACAGAGATCGACTCTTCGGGTGCGATCGACCCAACCCAAACCAGAATCAGTTATAATATAATTGGGAACAAAAAATTTTGTTTGGCAGCCAAATTTTTTATTTTCAGAATACAACCGTAAATCTTTTTCAATCCTAATCCCAAATCTATCATTGATTCTTTATTAGTTTGGGCAAGAGTGCAGCAAAAAAGTTCACTGCTCAATCCCAACTATTATGTGTGAATCTAGCTCGGCATCTCATCAGAAATCAAAAATAGAATGACAATTGCAACCCAAGAAAAACTCCAATACAATTGGAAGCACGTTATTAGTTTAGCAGGACTTCATATCGGCGCTTTGTTCGCACTGCTACCCAGTAACTTCAATTGGACAGCAGTGGGTTTAACAGTATTCATGCACTGGATAACCGGCGGTTTGGGAATAACTCTCGGATGGCATCGCCTGCTCACCCACCGCAGTTTTCAGACACCAAAATTCGTAGAATACTTTCTAGCATTTTGCGGAGCCCTTGCCTGTCAAGGAGGAATAATTGATTGGGTTGGGCTGCACCGATTGCACCACACCAACTCTGACCAAAATGCGCTCGACCCTCACAATGCCCAAAAGGGTTTTTGGTGGAGTCACATCGGCTGGATGCTATATAAAGGTCCAGCTCACGCTGAAATTTCCCGCTGCACAAAAGACATTTCGAGCGATCCATTTTACCAATTTTTGCAAAACTACTTTCTCCCGATGCAAATCGTCTTTGGCGTCTTGCTTTACTTAGCAGCAGGCTGGCCGTTTGTAGTGTGGGTAATTTTTGTCCGCTTAGTTTTCGTTTATCACTGCACCTGGTTTGTTAACAGCGCCACTCACAAATTTGGCTACCGCACCTACGAAACAAACGATAGTTCTACTAACTGTTGGTGGGTGGCTGTCCTGACTTACGGTGAAGGCTGGCACAACAACCACCATGCTTATCAATACTCGGCTCGTCACGGGATGGAAAAGTGGGAAATTGACTTCACTTGGATGACAATTCAAGTCTTGGAAGCACTAGGTTTGGCTACTAAGGTGAAATTACCCGCAGCAAAATAGCAGCATGGGGCATGGGGCATGGGGCATGGGGCATTGGTAACAACTCACAAATAACCAACTGTCAACTGCCCACTGTCAACTGTCAACTGCCCACTGCCCACTGCCCACTGCCTAATGACTCCGTTTTTGCTCGCCCCGGCCGCGCAAATATTCCGCTAAAAACGCCAATCCTCCCGAACCTACTATCAACAGCACGCTCAAAGCATTAATATCAGGTTTTACCCCAGTCCGAATCCGGCTAAAAATTTCCATCGGCAGAGTTGTAGTCCCGCTACCTGCGGTAAAACTCGCAATCAAAAAATCGTCCATGCTGAGGACAAAAGACAGCAGACAACCCGAAACAATTCCGGGTATTAATTGAGGGAGCAAAACCTGAATAAAAGCCTCAACAGGCGTTGCACCCAAATCCAAGGCAGCCTCTTCTAAATACGGGTTTAAATCGGCCAATCTAGTAGAAACAGCTAGGGCGATGTAAGCCAGACAAAACACAACGTGAGCGGCGACAATTGTCCACAAACTCAGAGGAATAGCCAGCGCCGCTAAAAATACCAGAGTAGCAACTGCGGTAGCAATATCTGGAATAATAATCGGCAAGTAGGAGACTCCCTGATATAAACTCTTGCCTGGAAAGCGGTAGCGGGCTAAACCAACTGCCATCAAAGTGCCTAGTACAGCCGAGATTGCAACTGCACACACAGCCACTGTTAAACTGTTTCTCAGGGCAATTAAAATCCGCGTATCGCTAAATAATTTAACGTACCAATCCAAAGTAAATCCTTCCCAGCCGGCGCTAAAACGCGATTTGTTAAAGCTGTAAAAGGTGAGTACCAGGATGGGCAGGTACATATAAAAAAACATCACAACGGCAAATATCACCTGCCAAGAAATCTTAAATTTAGGTTTTAAGTACATATCGGCTTGTATTTCCTCCTGTGGATTTTCGGGGGTATTTTCCATTTCTCGGTAATCGGTAATTGGTAATTAATTGGTAATTGGTAATTGGTAATCGGTTGTTGTCAGTTGTTATTTGTGAGTAGCTACCAATAACCAGTAACCAATAACTAATGACTAATAACTACTGACTAATGACTTCTTTAAATTGGATTACGATCGCCATATTTGAGCAAAAGGGCAATTCCGATACTCACTGCAAAGATTAATACCATACTCAGAGCCGAACCCAGCCCCCAATTTTGAGTCGCCCCCAAAAACTGATTGTAAATTAAACGAGCCGCCGTCATGCTCGAAGCTCCACCGAGCAACTCCGGATCGACAAAATCGCCCAAACAGCTAATAAATACTAGCAAAGAACCCGCAGCAATTCCCGGCATCGTCTGAGGTACTGTCACTTTCCAGAAAGTTTCCACTGGATTGGCGCCCAAATCCTGAGATGCTTCTAGCAACCTGCGGTCTAACTTTTCCAAAGATGCGTAGAGAATTGTCACGATATAAGGCAAATAACTGTAAGCCATGCCGATTAAAACTGCGGAACTTTGATTAAGCAATTCTAGAGGAGGAATGCCTACAAGTGCCAGCAGCGAGTTGAGAACCCCCGTAGGACGCAGAATTGTAATCCAAGCATACGATCGCAACAGCGAAGAAGTCCACAGCGGCAACACAAAGCCTAGCAAAGTTAAATTCCGCCACTTTTTCGAGACATTGAGGGCGATCCAGTAAGCGACGGGAAACCCCAGCAGCAAACACAGAATAGTAGTCCCCGTTGCGAAAAAGAGCGATCGACCAATCACCTGCAAATTCAGCGGCTCAAACACTCGCAGGTAATTGCCGATTCCCGAAGGAATCACCAAATCCCCCGGCTTAATATTCGGCACCAAACTAAGCTGAAAAATCACCAAAGTTGGTATGACTAATAATAAAAGCAGCAACAAGCCAGAAGGGCCGAGCAATGCCAGTGGCCCAGCCCACGCCGACCACGGGGAAACAGTTTCAGCCTTCAAGGAAGAATTGGGAGGAATAGGAGGGGGAGTTCTAGTTGAAACAGCCATAAATAAATAGTGTTGAGTTTTGAGTTGTGATTGGTACGGGCGGGTTTCACCAACAACAATCTATGCGTAAAATAAACAATCTTCTAAACCCGCCCCCACCCCACGGTAAATCGAAATGTAATGTAGGGGCGGGTTCACCTACAATAATCGCCTAAAATAAACAATCTCATAAACCCGCCCCCACCCCACGGTAAATCGAAATCCACATGAAATTTCTGGCAAAAATAAGATTAACCGCTGGTTAATTTAGTCCAATAGCGATCGTACACGTCTATAAATTTTCCTACCGGAGCAACACCTTCGCAATTTTTCAAAGTTGCCTCCGAAGGGAAAAGAATTTCATTTTCGCGGACTTCCGGCGTCAGCAAACTAAAAGCATCTTCCGAAGGAGTTGAGAAACTGAGCCGTTCTACTAAAGAAGCAGCGACATCCGCTTGCAGCATAAAGTTAATCCACTTATAAGCTGCTTCTGGATTGGGAGCACCTTTAGGAATTACTAAAGTGTCAGTCCACAGAGAAGAACCGCTTTTTGGCACAACATAGCGCAATTTATCATTATCGGGAATTACCTCATTAGCATCAGAAGAATAACACATAGCTACCTTCAAATCCCCCGTCAGCATTTGCGGCCGCCAAGCATCAGTGGTAAAAGATGCGATCGCCGGTTTGAGTTCAACCAACTTTTCGTAAGCTTGTTTCACTTGCTCTTGGTTGGTAGAATTGAGAGAATAGCCCAACATCCGCAGCGCAGCACCCATCACTTCTCGAACATCATTGGCCAGCGTCATTCGCCTTGCTAACTCCTGTTTGTGCTGCCACAAATAGTCCCAATCTTCAGGAGCTTCTTTGAGCTGTTCGCTGTTGTAAATTAAGCCTGTGGTTCCCCAACTCACAGGGACGCTGTAGCGGTTTCCTGGGTCATATACGGGGTTTTGGAACTGTTTTTTTAGTCGATCGAGTCCGCCCAAAATCGAGTGGTCTAATGGGCTCAACAGCCCCAGTTCCGTCATCTGAATCACCATGTAGTCAGACGGGTAAATGATGCTGTAGGCCCGGCCACCGCCAGCTTGAACCCTAGCCAGCATCGCCTCATTGGAGTCAAATACGTCTGCAACCACGCGAATGCCAGTTTTTTCGGCAAAGCGATCGAGCAAAGCGTTATCGGTATATCCTGCCCAAGTATAGATGAAAAGTTGGTCGGCATCACCTTTGACCGGAGGAGCAGATTGTACGTCTGCAAGTCGCCAGCCGCAACTCGAAACAGCTAAACCGGAAATTGTCGCCGCCGAATTTTTTAGGAACTGACGGCGTGTAGAATTAGCCGGGAAAATCCTGGAAATTGGTAAGTTAGTCGGAGGCACAGTTCGATTTTAGATTTTAGATTTTAGATTTTAGATTTGGAGATTGAAGATTGAAGATTGGGGAATTGGGAATTGGGAATTGGGAATTGGGAATTGGGAATTGTCCTATGTTATTTGTTAGGAGAACGAACCACCAACAAATAACCAATGACTAATGACTAATGACTAATGACTAATGACTAATGACTAATACCAACTACCAACTGCCAACTGACTAATTCCGATCGGTCAAAGCGAGACAATCAGTAGTTCCCCAGTAAGCGTAAATCGGCGTGTGCGGGTCTGGGAAAGACCCGCCGGTATTGGGCTGGCGCACAGTAATTTTATCGCCCGACGCCAACTCAACGACGTAATGAACGTGCGTGCCCATATACATAGTATTTTTGAGCCGCCCTTCAAAACAGTTGACCGACACTTCCGGCTGGTAGAGATTCAAATATACTTTTTCCGGCCGAACGCTGACCACAACAGAGTCGCCTGTGACACCACTCCACATATCCGACTGCTGAACGACTATTTTCAGATTGGCTGATGTGCGAACTGTGATAGTCGATCGGTCGATCGACTCCACCGTACCAGAAAACAAATTCGTATCGCCAATAAAATCGGCCACAAAAGCCGTCTGGGGACACTCATAAATTTCTTCAGGAGAGCCAATTTGCTCAATCCTGCCCTCGTGCATCACAGCAATCCGGTCAGACAGACTCATCGCCTCTTCTTGGTCGTGAGTCACCATCACAAAAGTCAAACCCAATTCTTGATGCAAATTCGACAGTTCCAACTGCATCTGCTTCCGCAACTTCAAATCCAGAGCACCCAGAGGTTCATCCAGCAGCAAAACCGCCGGTCGATTTACCAGAGCTCTCGCCAAAGCCACCCGCTGCTGCTGGCCGCCCGACATTTGACCGGGAAACCTGTTGGCGAAAGATTCCATTTTCACCAATTGCAAAACTTCCCGTACCCGTTCTTCAATTTCTGCTTTCCCCAGCTTTTTTATCCGCAATCCAAAAGCGATATTGTCCCAGACATTCATGTGTCCGAACAAAGCATAGCTTTGAAACACAGTATTTACCGGACGGCGGTAAGCTGGAGTGTTGGTCATCGACTGGCCGCGAATCACCAATTCGCCCGCCGAGGGAGTCTCGAACCCAGCGATTAAGCGCAGCGTCGTAGTCTTGCCGCAGCCGCTAGGGCCGAGGATGCTAAAAAATTCTCCTTGGCGGATGTTGAGGTCAACTCCGCGTACTGCGGTTTCCCCGTTAAATACCTTAAATACCTTGCGGAGTTCAACGTCAAGCGCTGTATCCGTTGCTGTCGTACCTTGGTTGAGTGCTGTCTGAAACATATTCGCCCTTTCCTGGGGGTAATGCACGCCACTTAAATACAGTTTAAGTTTAGACTTTTCTGTATTTTAGGTGAGGAATGTTGGATGTAACAGGTTTTGGGATTTTTTCTTTAAATTCTATCCCAGAGTGCACCATTGTCAGCAACAGGCAAGATGCCTGTTCCACAAAGACTGAATTTTCTTGTGGAACAGGCATCTTGCCTGTTCATAAAAGCCTTATTGAGAATGGTGCAACATCTCAGAGCGATGGGTCATCTATTGATTCTCAGGACTTGGCGTGGGAGAGGGTTTTTGCGGTTTGTCTGTTTTGGGTGCTTCTGCTTTTTTCCACTCTGACAAAGGTCGCTGGACGGCATTTTTAAAGTCAAAAGGCACTAGCAGCACGGGCAAATTTTGGGCGGAATTTTGAGGGGGCGCTTCCGGCGGATTGGCTTGAGCATACAAGAAGCGGCCGCTAAAGTCTGTTTTGCCTAAAACTAGGCGGTGAGTTTCCTGGTTGTCCAGTTTTACTGTGACTGTAGCTTGGGGTTGGTCGAGACCGAATTCTGGCAGTTGAGCTGCAGTAATATTAATCGTGCGATCGCTCTTTCCTGTTGCCAGCCTGTCTAGCAAAAAATCCACCGATGCCTGACTAGCGTGTGCTTGCACGGGCAATTTCATTTCCCAGCTAGACTTGCCTCCTTTTGTAGCATAAACTCGTTCAAAAGTCAATATTTTTTCGGGAGTTTTGACTGTAAAGAATTGTATGCGATCGGAGTTAAAAGCAAAAATTTTCTGTTTTTCTTCCTTAGCTGCTTCCTCTTTCGGAGATACTTGCATCTCGTACAAAGCAACCAACCCAGTCATGCTTAGTGCGACGGCTATCAATACTAATGTATTTTTCTGCAATTTCATAATAACTGGGAATTGGGCATAGGGAATTTGGCATTGGCCAAACAGGGCATTGGGCATTGGGCATTGTTAACTGTTGACTGTTGACTGTTGATTAATGTTATTGGTTATTTGTTATTAGCCACAGCAAAGGATTAACAAATGACAACTGACACCTGTCAACAGTCAACTGACAACTGTCAACAGTCAACAGTCAACAGTCAACTAATTTATCTTCTCTTCCACCAAATAGCGCCGCCAATTCCCAGTCCGAGTAAAGGCCAAATTAGCCAAGCTAAAACCAGCAATCCTACTTGGATGGTGGTCATGTTAATGCGGCGGTTGGTAGCTTTTTTCGGACTGATAGAAAAGCTTTGCTGGTCTGGTTTACTCAACCAACTGACTGAATTGAGAAACACGTCGCTATTGAGTTGTTGGTCAAACCAACCGTTAGTCACAAATTGAGATGTGCCAATTACTACCATTCGCGATGTTTTTCTAGGAGTTGAAGGCGCAGAAGGAGTTGGCTTTGGACTGGGAGATGTTGTGGGAGATGCTGTGGGAGATGTTTCTGGTGTCGGTGTGGGAGATGCTGTCGGAGATTCTGTCGGTGTTGGCGAACTTTCTGGATATGCTGTGGGAGATGCTGTCGGAGATGCTGCCGGTGTTGGCGAAGTCGTGGGTAATGCTGGCGGCGTAGCTTCTTGCGAGACAATCACCGAATAGCTGATTGGGGAAGCTGTTGGTGAAGTTGTCGGGGATGGCGAAGTTGTTGGCGACGGTGAATCTGTCGGGGATGGCGAAGTTGTCGGCGACGGTGAATCTGTCGGGGATGGCGAAGTTGTCGGGGATGGGGAAATTGTTGGCGACGGTGAATCTGTCGGGGATGGGGAAATTGTTGGCGACGGTGAATCTGTCGGGGATGGGGAAATTGTCGGCGATGGTGAAATTGTCGGCGATGGTGAATCTGTCAGCGATGGTGAATCTGTCGGCGATGGCGAAGTTGTCGGCGATGCTTGGGGTGAAGGCGTGACCGGTGTTGGTGTTGGTGAAGGTGAGGGCTTTAAGGGAGTGCTGTCAGTGGACGATCGAACTAAAGCTACACCTAATAATAGCGGGCCTTGTCGATCGGTCTTCTGATCGAACTCCAATTTCTTAGTCGTCAAATCGCTTTCCGCCCAACTTTCCTGACTCGTCCAAATCAGCGGTTTTGCCTCTATCCCTTCTACTGGCGAGTTTTCCAAAGCACGCGCAAATGGATAAAATGAAATACCGTTGCCAAAACTTTGAGTAATCGGATGTTCGCCGTAGCGCCTGACTGTGGGAACCGTGGGGCCCAGGCCAAATCTTTGACCATCGCCCGAAGCATCGATGGCCAAACGGGCGTCTAGTTTTACGCCCCATTCTTCCAGCAATTTGCCCAATCCCGTATCAATTGCCGGGTCTACCATTAACAATAAACTGCCGCCGCGATCGAGATAAGCTTTTAGTGCTTTAATTTCTGTATCGGAAAACGGTTTTTCCAACCCGGGAACGATTAAAGCATCTGCATCTTCTGGCACTTCTTTGCGTTCGGTCAAATTCAGCGTTTGGGCGTTGTAGTATTTATCTTTCAAAGCTTTTTCAGCTTGCTGAATTCCGCCTTGACCTTCCTTTATCGGGCGGGCTCCTTTGCCTTGCAAAAAGTAAACTGTAGCAACGCGAGTGCTCAGGATTTCTTCTAAGCCATTGGTAAGTTTTATCTCTGAAAGACCTTGATTTGGGTCGCTACCAAAAGCAGTGCCGCCTTTTTGCAGAACTTGTTTTTTGTCCCCGGATTGCAGGTAAACTTCCCCGATGCTGGTAATGCTAAATTCCCGCGCTTTTCCCGGTTGCGTCTGCGGGTCAACAAACTCGAATTGGAACTTTTCGCCTCCCTCGCGTTTGTAGCTTTGCAGCAATTCTTTAATTTGGGGGTTTTGGATGGGGTCAAATACCCAAACTTTGACTGTTTGTTGCAGGTTTCGCAGAATTTGTTGAGTCTGCGGGGCGAGGGTAAATTGTTGGCTTTCCGTTAAGTCGATGCGGACGGGATAGCGAACGGCTATGAAGTTAATTACTCCGAGAATCACAAAGACGGCGAGGGTAGCAATCAGGGCGTTGGTGCTGGCTTGAGTGGAACGCTGGCCCCAAAAGCTTTGTTCGTAACTCAAATATAGCAGCCAAAGTGCGATCGTCACTGCTCCGGCAATAACTAAACCGACTGTCAGTGGGTCCCATACTCCCGATACAAGTCCTGCTGTTACCCCCGCCGCGATGAGGAGGGGGCCCAGCAAAAAAACGTATTTCCAATTTGTTTTGCTAATTTTCATAACGTAAATATTGAGGGAAAAATTTCCGGGCCGAGGATGTTATTCTATATCGCATTAGCCTGCAACCATGCTGTTAAATCTGACGGCTTGTTGAAATCGATCGCGGCATCTCCTAGTTCTTCTAATTCCTGTATACCTAATTGACGGATGCTGTTTTCAGTTTCTGGTTGTATTGTGCCTAAGCGCTTCACTAGCTGACGCAATATTAACGATAGTTGAGCGGCTTTTGTCACCTGTTCTCTTGCTACATCTATGGCAATCTGCTGGTCTTGAATCCACAGTTCTTGCTTCTGCAATTCATTTAATTCTTCCTGAGTGAAGTTTGACTCGCTGGCAATTCTAAAAGCTTTCTGAATTTCGGGAACTGCACTGAGTGTTTCTGGTACTGTCTCCAGAGTGCTGGTATTTTTGAGAAAGTAAATCCATTGATCGGCGGTTGTTTCTAATTCGGCTAATTCCTTGCTAAATTTTGGCAGTTCGATAAATACTAATTCTATTGCAGTATCTGGACACTCAAACTTTTGCTCTTTTTCTTGAAAAACAAACCGCGACATAAATTCGGGCTGATTTTCAAACATTTCAAAGTCGGCAATTTTCAAAGAAATTACTGTTTTTAGTCTTTCGTAGCGTTCTTTTCCTGTTAATTGCTGGCTGTAGCTTTTGGCAGCGTTGTACAAAACTCTGTTCCCAAAGGAAGGGACGTTGATCAGTTGAATTTCAACTAGGGCGATTCTGCCGCCGTTAATTGTGGCTTTGACATCTAGGTGCGTGTCTTGGGTTGCGAGAGTTTGAGGTTCTGGTTGGGAGTCGATTATTTCTAAGTCTTCGATGACCGGCTGTGCTTCATAAAGGATGGCGTTTAAAAAATTAATCAGGATGTCTTTGCTGTCGCTGGAACCGAATATTTTTTTGAACGCAAAGTCGATTTTGGGATTGATAAATCTCATTGTTTGAGGTATTTTGTAGAATGATTAACAGGGAAAAAATAACCTTCCCTTTGCTCTTTACTTCTCTTTACTTCGGCAAAAATAACCTTCTCTGTCTCAGCCTTTCCTGATGTTTTTAAGAACGCTGATATCGCAAGGCATCGATAGATTGGGCGGTCAGAAATACTCCTAAAATGATGTAACTGGCAAACATAATTAAACTGCTGGTATCGAAAACTCCCTTGACAAGATTGGTGTAATTTGTTAGGAGCGACAAATGTCCTAATGCTGTTCCGAAGGCGCCACCGATACCGACGGCGGCTGCATCAATCACCCAGAGAAATAATACTAGAGCGAAGGTGAGGATGGCTGATAAAATTGTGCTGTCGGTGAGGGAGGAAATAAACATTCCGAGCGACAATACTCCTGCTGCTAGTAAGATTAAGCCGGCGTGTCCTAGCAGAAGAACTCCGGGGAGTACGGGTGGGGTTGAGGAACTGAGGACGATCGCCTCGCAGAACAGTAGGGGCAGCAACATTGTGGTATAAAATGTTAAAACGCCGAGGAGTTTGCCGGTAGCAACTGCCCAGTTTGTTAAGGGGGATGTGGCTAATAGTTCTAATGTGCCGCGTTTGCGTTCTTCTGCGTAAAGTCCCATTGAGAGTGCGGGTAGTACGAACAACGAAAGGGAACCCATGATTCGCAGGAAGAGTTGCAGAAATTCGTAGGCTACGTCGATGGGAGGTTCGGTAATTCCCGCTTGGTCTCGCTGCGCGATTTGGGGAATTAACCCGTCGGGGGCTAGGAGGATGGCTATTAAAAAGTAGCCGGTGATTAGCCAAAAGACTGCTGCGATGGCATAGGCTAATGGCGATGCAAAATAGCTTTGTAGTTCTTTGCGGTAAATTGCGACAATATTACTAATCATTACTAACATTTAGGAATTGGGAAGGGGTAATTGGGCATTGGTAATTGGTTCATTCTGAGTCGCCTGCGGGTGGTGTTTCGCTGCCGTCGCTATCCTGTTTTTTTCTTTCTATTTGTCGCTTTTTGGTCATAGGCGACTGTTCGGGCCGAGAATCGCTACTCGGTTGTGGCTTTTTTTTAATTGGCCGATTTTTTACCACAGGTTCAGATTCTGGTTGAGAACGTTCGATCGACTTTGGCGTATCTA
>NZ_JAUBTI010000032.1:13515-13860 GCF_036702415.1 Microcoleus sp. D3_18a_C4
AAATCAGTTCAGATTCTGGTTGAGAATGTTCGATCGACTTTGGTGCATCTAAAATCAGTTCAGATTCTGGTTGAGAATGTTCGATCGACTTTGGTGCATCTAAAATCAGTTCAGATTCTGGTTGAGAACGCTCGATCGACTTTGGTGCATCTAAAATCGGTTGGGGTTCTGGTTGAGAACGTTCGATCGACTTTGGTGCATCTAAAATCAGTTCAGATTCTGGTTGAGAATGCTCGATCGACTTTGGTGCATCTAAAATCAGTTCAGATTCTGGTTGAGAAAGTTCGATCGACTCTTGTCTTTCTAGAATGAGCAGATTTTCGACAATCGGTTCTGGTTGAGAAT
>NZ_JAUBTI010000032.1:13960-68249 GCF_036702415.1 Microcoleus sp. D3_18a_C4
GCTCGATCGACTCTATTGTTTCTGAAACTTCTAGATTTTCGACAATCGGTTCTGGTTGAGAATGCTCGATCGACTCTATTGTTTCTGAAACTTCTAGATTTTCGACAATCGGTTCTGGTTGAGAATGCTCGATCGACTCTTGTCTTTCTACACTTTCCAGAAACTCTGCCACTGGTTGCATTTCGGGTTCTAAATCGCTTATTTCCTCCGGTGTTTCTGTAATTGGTTCGGATTCTGGTTGAGAATAGTCGATCGACTCTTGCCTTTCTACAACAGGTTCGGATTCGGGTTGAGAATAGTCGATCGACTCTTGCGTTTCTACAACCAGCAGATTTTCGATAATCGGTTCTGGTTGAGGATGCTCGATCGGCTCTACTGTTTCTGAAACAACGGGCAGATTTTCGACAATTGCTTCTGGTTCATGATGCTCGATCGACTCTTGCCTTGCGACAACTGGTTCGGATTCGGGTTGAGAATAGTCGATCGACTCTAAGGTTTCTGAAACTTCTAGATTTTGGACAATTGGTTCTGGTTCATGATGCTCGATCGACTCTACGGTTTCTGAAACAACGGGCAGATTTTCGACAATCGGTTCTGGTTGAGAATAGTGGAGCGACTCTACTGTTTCTGAAACTTCTCGATTCTCGACAATCGGTTCTGGTTGAGAATAGTTGAGCGACTCTACGGTTTCTGAAACAACGGGCAGATTTTCGACAATCGGTTCTGGTTGATGATGCTCGATCGACTCTACTGTTTCGACAACTGGTTCGGATTCTGGTTGAGAATGCTCGATCGACTCTACTGTTTCGACAACTGGTTCGGAATCTGGTTGATGATGCTCGATCGACTCTTGCCTATCTGAAACTAGCAGATTTTCCACAATCGGTTGCGATTCCGATTGATGAGCATCCGCGATCGACTCTTGAGTTTCTGCTGCTTCTTGCAGATTTCGATCGACCTCCGGTTCGCTGTGAACCAGATTTTCTTCCGGTTTCTTTTCAGCCGCTGTCAGCCTTAAAAACACATCTTCGAGAGTAGCGCGAGAGCGGCGCATTTCGCACAGTCCAAATCCAGAGGCGATGATAGCTGTAGCAATTTCTCGTCCGGGTTCTCTTTCCTGTTCGCACAAGGCCCGCAGGCGGTAGCGATTCACTAAAAATTGCTGGCTTGGAATCAATTCGATCGATCGAACTCCCGGCACATTTTCCAAAGAAGGCAACAGCAGACTGTTTACCAAATCCGCCTCGCCTTCAACTTCGAGTTCGTAACCCTCTCCGACAGCCAACTCTCCCATCAAATTTTCGGGAGTACCCGCAGCGACGATTTTTCCGCGATTGATGATGGTGACGCGGTTGCAAGTCATGCTGACTTCCGGCAGAATGTGCGTGGAAAGGATGATTGTGTGCTGGCCGCCAAGACTTTTGATTAAATTGCGGACTTCGATGATTTGTCGCGGGTCGAGGCCGACGGTTGGTTCGTCTAAGATAATGACCGGCGGGTCATGGACGATCGCCTGCGCGATACCGACGCGCTGCCGAAATCCTTTAGAAAGCTTGCGGATTAAAACTTTGCGTTTATCAACCAGGCCGCAGCGTTCGATCGCGGAGGTAACTCGTCGCGCGCGATCGCCCGCAGGCACTTGCTTAATTCTGGCGACAAAAAACAGAAACCCTTCCACACTCATTTCTGGATACAGTGGCGGGTTTTCCGGCAGATAACCGATGCGCTGTCTGACTCCCATCGAGTTTTCGTGAACGTCAAGGCCGGCGATGCGGGCCGTACCGCTGGATGCCGGCAAATATCCCGACAAAATTCGCATGGTTGTGGTTTTGCCAGCGCCGTTTGGCCCCAAAAACCCCAGAATTTCTCCTGATTCGACCGAAAAAGACACGTCCGCGATCGCTGCGGTCGAACCGTAAGTTTTGCTTAAGTGTTCTACTTCAATCATTTGTCAGAAGTGACGCGATTTTAGGTTTGAGATTTTAGATTTACTTTGCCAACCACAGGCGGGACGCCTGTTCCACGAAGGGGAGAGTCCCGCCCGATCGGCGGGTCGATCGAATTGGGAGCATCTCAGTTTTGCATTTACAGTGCGAGCGTCCCCGCTCGCGTGTACAATACGCGAGCGGGGACGCTCGCACTACAATAAAAAAAATGCTTTTTACAAAACTGAGATGCTCCCATCGAATTTATGGCGAAATTTTTAATTTGATTTTGTCTTCCAGTGTAGTCTGGCAAGAACCAAATCTATCATAAGTGTCGATCGGACTTTGAAGCAAAATGCTAGGTAGTAGGGTGCGAAGCCCGGAAATGAGTAGCCCCTGTACATCGAATCGCTACCAACCGACGCACCCTACCAGTAGGTTCTGTGCCTACCCGAACCCTCAACTAGCTGCCTTCGATGTTGTTAGGCGCTGTTTCTAGGTTGATATCGGCATTAAAAACAATCACAAATTGAGCCTTGGGGATTAACTGCCGGACGATCCGCAGATAGCCGTCAGCATCGGAATGCCTGAAAAAGTGGGCCACAGTGATTCGCTGCATATTGGGAAGCAGGCGAACAACCAACCACCTGTTAAGGCGCTGTTTGTAGGGCATAATTAAGTTTGTCTCCATTCAGTGTTGGAGTTGGACTTGCATAGGCAAAAAAATTACTAAACTTAGTAATACTTAACTTGACTGATTAACATTGTGGGCGGTATGATTACACCAATGCCTAAAAAAGGCTTAATTATCTGGTTTGTAAACCACAGTTTTGTCAAAACTGACCAGCCTGTAAAAAGGTCGAACGGGAGTCCGCGTTTCGTTAAATTGGTTGAAAATAGTGGATGACTCATGGCTAAAAGCTTCAACTAAAATTAACTCAATTAGGGTGGGCTACACCCGAATTAACGCCTGTGGACAAGTTGCGAGCCGACTCCCTTGGGTGAAACAGGAAGCAGACCCTTCAGGAGCAATCCTGATTGAATGGTGAGACTTAAATAAGTTTAGCCAAGTTTTGTGTAGCAGCCAAAGCCAGTTCAATGCTTGTCGAGGGCGCGGACTGGCTTTTGATTTGTTTCAGGCTTTGCACACAAATTTCCTAATTCCATAGAAGGCTAGAGAAATTAGGTTATTTATAACTATTATTTTTACCAAAACTTTGAATTCTAGTCAATAGTTGTTTATAAAAATTGTCTAAAATAATCAACTAAATATAGTCAATTGACTGTATATATTCAGTTAAATACATATAGTCAACTGAATACATATAGTCAACTGAATGAGGCATAGATAATAACGCTGGGGCAAAAACTAAGAATACGACCCCAAAGTTTAAATCTAACCCGAATACAAGTGGCAAGAGCGTGTAATGTGGTGGAATCGACAGTCATCAACTGGGAAACCGACAGACACGTCCCCAAGCTATACCCAGCACAGATGAAAGCCCTGTGCGACTTATTGAAGTTCACGATCGAAGATTTAGTAGTGTAGCTTGGGGAGTTAAGATCAAGTAGGTTGGACGATCGCGCTTTTTTGCAGAGAGGGCTATCGCTTTCTATTTCGATTACTGCTGCTGAAATTGAGCCAACAACCAAGCCCCTACCTGTGCCTGATCTTCAGTGCGACTCCGCTGCAAAGCCTCTTCCAACACAGCAATAGTTAATCCCGGCAAAACTTCCGATTGAACAAGCCGCCGACTGCCATTATCAGCAATAATAGCAAAGGCAATAATTTGAGATTTCTGCACGTCTACTACCCAATATTCAGCGACTTTTAACTCTTCGTAAAGCAACCGTTTTTCACCGATATCATCAGCCAAAGTAGAGTCAGCAACTTCTATGACTAAATCTGGCGGTGGGGTAACGTCAAGACTTGCGATCGAAGTTCCTTTAGGTGCTAATTGCGCTCTTTCTCCAATGTAGTAAGATACGTCGGGCTGAGACTCTCGGACTCCTGTTTTACGGTAGCTACAGTTATCCAAACCATTTAAAGGGATAGCTTTCGCAATACAGAACAGACTCACGCCTAAAAAAATACTTCCATTGTCTCTAGCATGATCTGGCCCTACTGACATAGTTTCAATCCTCATTTGTCCGTTGCGGTAGTAGCATTTTGCTTTATTGTAAGCTGGGTCATCTGCCATCGCGATGAATTCTTCCCATGTCGCTACCACCCAGATATCAGTTGGCAATTTAGTCTTTAGTCCACTCATTTTTTTATCCCAAATATCTCGATCGTATAACACCACTCAATCAAATGCAAACCCTGTTCTCTCTACTCTTCCTCTGCGCCCTCTGCGCCCTCTGCGGTTAAATCAAAAAAATCTCAACTCCTTTTCCAAATCTTAATTTCCCCCAACCAACCCGCACTAACAATAGTCTTCCCATCGCTGCTAATCGCCACAGCACTAACATAGCCAGAATGCCCGCTCAAATTACCTCTCAAATCCCCCGATCGCACATCCCAAAGCCTCACACTCTTATCCCAACTCCCAGTAACCAGCGTAGTGCCATCCCGACTGAATGCCACCGACCAAACTCCGTCAGTATGCCCGCTTAAACGCCGAATTAACTGCCCGTTTCCGGCATTCCACAACCCAACAGTGCCATTGCTGTTTCCCGCCGCTACACTCTTGCCGTCGGGAGTAAAAGCTAGCGACAAAACAGCCAAGTTTTTGCCGCCAATCGTGCGAATTGCTTGACCTGTAGCTAAATTCCACAACCTAATTGAACCGTCTTTGCTGCCGCTAGCTAAAGTTTTGTTGTCGGGACTAATTGCCACAGCATTCACCAACCCAGAATGCCCGGTCAAAGTCCGCAGCAATTCCCCCGTTTTCGGGTTCCAAATCTTAATCGTTTTGTCCCAACTACCGCTGGCTACAAATTGACCATCAGGACTAACGGCAACGCTCGAAACTGCATTGGAATGCCCGCTCAAAGTCCGTACAACCGCGCCCGTTTCTAAATTCCAAATTTTCACAGTTTTGTCGTCGCTGCCGCTAGCTAACACCCTGCCATCCGCACTCGCGGCCAGTGCGTTTACGGCTTCCGTGTGTCCTTGCAGGGTAGTTTTTAATTGCCCGCTGGGAAAATTCCAAACTGAGATAGTGCCGTTGCTATTTCCTGTGGTAAAATAAGCTGAAGCTAGGGCAAGGGAACTGACAACTTCCGAAGGCCCTTTGAGGGTATTTGTGGCAGCAAAGGCGATCGCACTTGCGGGCGTGCGGGGCGCATTATTCGCTGGAGTTTTAGGGTTTCCGGCAGTAGGAGATTGGGGAACTACTGGCAGGGAAATAGTCGATCGCCATTTCATGAAAGTATTAATTTCTATTCCCGCCGCCACGATTTTATCGGAGTTTTCCTCTAACCTGACAATGCCGTTAATTGCGACAACTCGCCCCGCATCGTCGAGCACCGGGCCCCCGCTCATGCCCGCTCTCACTAAGTTGTTGTATACCAAAGTATAGCCGTTCCAGGGAGTTTGGCGGCCGGTAAGCTGACCTTCCGTGGCGAGGAAAATCGGCTGTCTCAGAGAACCGCCGGATATCGGCCAGCCCGCCACATAAGCCTTGTTTCCCTTAGTTGCTGCGGAATTGGCTAATTGAGCCAGGGGGTAGCTTTGAGTGCTGCTGAAGGGCACGATCGCCAAATCCGCACCGGGCATTCGCCGCACGAGGCTATAGTATACAGAGTGAGCTTTGCCGTCGGGAGTTACGACCTCGTAATCGCCGGCTTTATCGACAACGTGCCAGTTTGTGAGAATATAGTATGTGCTGCCTTGTTTCTCTAAAATTACTCCCGAACCGCCTTTTGCCCCCTGGATGCGAACAGTAATTTGTTGGGCAACGGTTTTAACTTTGTCGGCGGTTAATGCGAGGGCGATTTGAGGTGATGTGAGTGGGATGAGGGCGATCGAACTCAGGGCGATCGTAGCACTCAAAATAGCCGGAATTGTTCTGCTGTAATTCATTATTTTGTCAATTTAACATACCCACATATCAACAGACGCATAACTTTTCCGGTTTGTGGCATATTTACGACGCGAAAATGCCTGCGCGATCGAACTTTCGACATTCGCACAAGCCTAAAAATATTTGACACAGCCCTCTGGCTAGCAGAAAAATTTAGAATCGGGAACCGCACCTAGCCTCAACAATTGCAACTGGCTGATCTCTATTTTGTTGTTGGCAAATGATAAGTTTAGCAAAACGCTGCTGGGAATATTCCCCATTAGCCATCCAGCCGATGGGTGCGCCTGCGATCGCGCCGACTGCTAAACCAGTGATGAGGCTCCAAACAAGATGCTTTCGGGCGATCGGCTGTTGTTCCATAAAAATTTATCCTAAACATTTACCCTTACCAGAAATAGCACACATAAAAGTTAGTTTCTTCCTCCTATGTACTTATTTCCTAAGTAGTAACCCATTATTAAGTATCATGTCCTTCACAGTCCGCTTAACAGAATCCCATGCAGCAATAATCAACTATCCAAACTTAACAAAAGCGATGGCAAGAAATATATGGTATTTAGAAACTGGAACAAAGAGTTAACTGAGGAAAATCTCCGAGAGCAAATAACCAAAGCCAAGCAAGCATGGAAAAACGCTGAGGCTACAGAACCCCGCGCCGAATCCGTGTATTACAATCAGTCTGAAGATTTAATAGTTATCGAACTGAAAAACGGTGCTATTTTCTGTTTTCCTCCAAAGCTGGCACAAGGCTTAGAAGGTGCTTCATCAGAACAACTTGCTGATGTTTGGCTACCGCCTTCCGGTAGCAGCGTGCACTGGGAAAGCTTAGATGTTGATTTTGGCATTCCCGAACTTTTAGCAGGTATTTTTGGGACAAAATCTTGGAGGGCTGATTAATTTTTTAGTCCCCCTATACTCGGACTTTGTTTGTGTAGTAGCGGTTTCAACTGAGATGTTACACCATTCTCAATAAGCTTTTTATGAACAGGCTTTCCGGCCTGTTCATAAAAAGTGAATTTTCTTGTGGAACAGGTCGAAAAGCCTGTTCTTGAGAATGGTGCAAGATGTGAGTTTCAACCGCCGAGTAATTTCCAATCCCCGACTTTTCCAATAAATCGGGGATTTCGCATTCAATTCTATGCCAAATCAAACAGCAAAAATTCAGCATCTTCCGTAGCTTCAATCACCACCTCAGCCTCCCCGCTAACCGCCGCAGCGTCGCCATTTTCTAAAGTCAAACCGTTCAGCAAAACCGAGCCGCGAGCCACTTGCACCCAAGCGTGGCGATTCGGCTGCAAAGCATGAGAAACCCGCGAATCTTTATCCAAAACAGCCGCATACAAATCAACATCTTGATGCACTTTTACAGCACCATCTCTCGCATCTCGCGCCGCCACTAAGCGCAGTTTTCCGCGCCTTTCTGCTAGGGGAAACTCCCGCTGCTCGTAACTCGGCTGCAAGCCTTTTGTATCGGGTAACAGCCAGATTTGCAGCAAATGAACCGGGTCTGTTTGCGAGTTATTGAACTCGCTGTGCTGGATACCCGTACCTGCACTCATCCGCTGCACTTCACCGGGTTTAATCACTGCACCAGTACCCAAACTATCCTTGTGTTCTAATGCTCCTTCTAATACATAAGTAATAATTTCCATGTCGCTGTGCCCGTGAGTGCCGAAACCTTTGCCGGGGCTAACGAAATCCTCATTAATTACCCGTAAAGAGCGAAAATTCATATAATTGGGATCGTAATAGCCGGCAAAAGAAAATGTGTGGTAACTGTCCAGCCAACCATGATTAGCGTGTCCTCTTGCTTCACTTTTTCTGACGGTAATCATTTTCTCAATCCTCAGTGAAATTTATCGGGTGTTTCTTTGATGTTTTTATTTTAAACCGAGTCAAGCTATTATGGATAGTACGCACTTAAAAGTGCGGTACTTACCAAAAAGATACTATGCAAGTCCAAGAAGTAAAAGTCGATCGCGCAAATTGCCCTGTAGAACGCACTCTAGAGGTGATAGGCGGGCGCTGGAAAGTCTTGATTCTGCGGGAGTTGTTTCAAGGAGTGAAGCGTTTTAACGAGCTGCAACGAGCTGTCAACGGCATTACTCAGAAGATGCTGACGCAGCAACTGCGCGAAATGGAGTCAGACGCGATCGTGCACCGGGAAATTTACCTGCAAGTGCCGCCAAAAGTTGAATATTCGCTAACGCCTTTGGGCGAAAGTCTCAAACCGATTATTAATGCCATGCACGAATGGGGAATTCAGCATATTAGCGAAGATGGAAAATGAGCGGTTTCTAGATGTTTTTTTTCCGTCTTCCGACAGATTTCAAATTTTCCACCTAGTTCAAGAATAATAATATGAACAACATAGAGCGTCTCGCCACCCTCAACCGCATCCGCAAACTCAGCCGCCTGATGGATACCGCCATTGGCATCCCCGGTACTAAATTTCGCATTGGTTTAGACCCGATTATCGGTTTAGTTCCGGGTGCTGGGGATATCGTAGATACCGCGTTTTCCGCCTACCTAATTTATTTAGCAACTCGATTCAACATTCCCCAAAAAACTCTAGGGAAAATGGTTTACAACATCGGTCTAGAAGCCGTTGTTGGCTCAGTACCTTTAGTCGGAGATATCTTCGATGCTTTTTATAAATCAAACATGAGAAATCTCGCGCTTTTAGAAGCACATCTCGAAGAAGTTGAACCCGAACTAGCCGCAGTTGCCGAACCTGTTCCTCAATCTATTAAATTGTAGGTACGGGTTTCACAAACAATAATTGTAAATAACCAGCAATCTCTCAAGCCCGCCCCCATCAAACGAAAAATTTCCGCGCCTATTTTTCGCATTTAAAATGTAGGGGCGGGTTTCACCAACAATAATTGTAAATAACCAACAATCTCTCAAACCCGCCCCCACCCAACGAGAAATTCCCGCGCCTATTTTTGGCATTTAATATATAAATCAAGGTTGATGTGGATTATTTGTTAGGTGGGGGCGCGTTTCTTAGATTGTTCATAGCTGGCCGGTATTATTTGTAAAACCCGCCCCTACATTTTAATCATTGATGTCGTTTAACCGCTTCCACGAAAGCAATAACATCCGCTTCCAAAGTATTAAAAGCCGTTACCAGTCTAATAGTACATTCATCCCACCGATAAAACAGAAAACCCTCAGCTAAAACCGCTGTAATTACCGATTCGGGAAGTTGAATAAAAATCTCGTTGGCTTCAACCCGATGGCAAAACTTCGCTCCCTCAACTCCCGCCAAACCTTGGGCTAATTTGGCGGCCATCTTATTTGCATGATCCGCATTCTTCAGCCACAAATCATCCGTTATATACGCTTCCAACTGCGCCGACAAAAACCGCATTTTTGAGAAGAGATGCCCGCTGCGCTTGCGATAAAAAGGGAAAGTCTTTGCTAATTCTCGATTAAAAAATACCACAGCTTCTGCACCCATCGCGCCGTTTTTTGTCGCTCCAAACGATAGAATATCCACACCGGCGCGCCAAGTGACATCCGCCGGAGAACAGCCCAAACTGACAACAGCATTGGCAAAGCGGGCTCCATCCATGTGTAGGTGCAAATTGTGAGGGCGAACCACTTCCGAAATGTGGGAAATTTCCGCTGGATTGTAGACTGTGCCGGTTTCCGTTGCTTGAGTGATGCTGACGGCTGCAGGCTGTACGTGATGGACGACACCTGCACCAGCGCGATCGAGTATTTTTCCTAAAGTCTCTGGCTCTATTTTACCATGATTTCCTGTTACTGTCACTAACTTTGCACCGCCTGTAAAAAACTCCGGCGCGCCGCATTCATCCAGATTAATATGAGATTCCCCGTGACAGTAAACAGCGCCGTAAGGAGGAGTAACAACCGCCAGGGCCAGAGCATTAGCAGCAGAACCAGTTGCTACCGGAAAAACAGTCACCGATGTCTCGAACAAATCCGAAAATTTAACTTGCAAACGCTGTGTATATTCATCATCTCCGTAAGACATCACAGCACCGCAATTAGCCGCTGCAATCGCCGCCATAATCTCCGGCGAAACCCCGGTTGCATTGTCGCTACAAAAATTCATTAGAATAATTGGTAAATAGAATCTATAATATAACTCAACACTCAGCAGTCAACACTCAAGCATTAAACCAAGAGGCAGAATTATGGCAGAATACCGCCAAATAGAATACCGCATCGGCAAAGACGGCAAAATTACCGAAACCGTCCTCAACGCCACCGGTTCGAGTTGCACGGAAACCACCGCCGGAATTGAAAAAGCTCTCGGAAAAGTAGAATCTCAAGACTTGCGGCCCGAATATTACCAAGGCGAAGAAAATTTGACCGTTGAACAAACGCAGACTTTAAAACAAGTTTAGAAGAGTTAAAGATGTTCTATCTCCTCGGTGCAACAGTTGATGTAACAACACTGCCTGCCTTCAGCTTCGCGCTAGCTATCGGGGGCATTTTTCTAATTTTAGTCTACCTTTATGCTGCATCTGAGGCGGGAGATGCGATCGAGTTTAAGTACGATACAATTCTGCGGGAACGCATGAATCAGCTAGACATTCTCGATTGGCAAGACTTAGGCGAAAAAGCAGGCTTAAGTCGCTACGGGGTACGTTTAGTGCGGCAGGGAGACGTGGGAAAACTCACGGTAAACCAACTGAGGCGGCTGGCAACAGTGCTGAATTTGAATTTTCAAGAGTTCGATCGCACTTTGAGCGCGCTGCCAATATCGGCTACAATCACAACTAATCCCACCGAAATTGAAGAATTAAGGCAGCAGTGTTTCCGGCTGCGATCGGAATTGCAGCAGCAAAAAGCTCAACTAACTGCCGATTTTCGCCGCGCTACCTTTGAACAGTTGCAAACTTTGTTAACCAACTATCCCGCCGCCCGCAAAATGGCTGAAGCCAAGCCGGATATGCCCGCCAAAAATCTCTCAGCTTTGTTTACTCCCTTAGAAAACCTGTTATCAAGCTGGGATTTTCAAACAATCGGTTCTGCGTGGGAACAAACTCCTTACAATCCGCAGTTGCACCAGCCGGATGTTGAGGATATAACCGAAGGAGAATTAGTTTATATTCGGTTTGTCGGCTATCGGGAGGGAGAGCGAATTCTTGCTCCTGCTAAAGTTAGTCGCACCCTGCCAGCGGGAATGAAAAATTAAATTTTAAATCAACATGACTACAGTTGCCATTGACTTCGGCACCAGCAATACGGTTGTCTGCATTCTTAACCCGGATACCCAAACACCAGAAACTTTGAGATTGGGCGAGATGTCCCGCATTTTTAAAACAAATAATTCGAGCGGAGATGTGCGAGAAGTATCTGTCGTGCCGACTTTAGTGTTTGTGAAAAATGCCGGAGAGTTGGTGTTGGGAGAAAAAGTGCGATCGCAGCGTTTGGGGCAATCCCAGCCCGACCGCTTTTTCAAAGCTTTTAAACGCAATTTAGCTGCCGACTTTCAGCCGCCGCCCCGCAATATCGACGGCGACACCTACACATCCGAATCAGTAGCAGAACAGTTTATTAAGACTATTTGGAAACAATTATATTTACAAAATATACAGCCAGACAAAGTAATTTTTACAGTACCCGTCGGAGCATTTGAGCGATATCTAGATTGGTTTCGCGACTTAGGAGAAAGTTTGGGAGTTGCGGAAGTTCAGGTAATAGATGAATCCACAGCCGCCGCCCTGGGATATGCAGTAAAACGCCCCGGTTCTCTAGTTTTAGTAGTTGATTTTGGCGGCGGAACTTTAGATTTAAGTTTGGTTCGCACAGCCCCTCCTTCCTCAGTCAAAAATAGCCAATCTAAAAGTCCAAATTTAATGTGTGCCGAAGTGTTGGCAAAATCCGATGCTTATGTAGGCGGCGAAGATATTGACATCTGGATTGTCGAAGATTATTTGCGGCAAATTGGTTCGTCGCGGGCAGAAGTCGGCCCAGTTGGCTGGCAAAATTTATTAGAAATAGCGGAAAAATTAAAAATTCAACTTTCTCAAGTTAATGAGGCGAAGGAAAGCTGGTTTGACGATGAAAATTTTATGTCTTACGACTTGCAGCTAAACCGAGACAAGCTTGAGGAAATTCTGGAATCTAGGCAGTTGTTAGAACAGTTGCGGGAAAGTTTAGATGAAGTGCTGACTATTGCACTGGGAAAAGGTATCGGCAAAGCAGATATCGAACAGGTTTTGCTGGTAGGAGGAACTTCTTTAATCCCGGCTGTATCTAATTTAGTGGTTTCGTATTTTGGGCGGCAAAAAGTCCAAAGAGACAAGCCTTTTGAAGCAGTGGCACACGGTGCTTTAGCGTTGACACAATTAGCGAGTGTTGACGATTATTTGCGCCACACCTATGCAATTCGCCTCTGGGAACCTTATGCTAAAGCTTATGCTTATTCGCCGATATTTAGCAAGGAAATGAAGTATCCCTGTCAAAGTTCCGAAGAGTTGACGCTGCAAGTGGCAATTGAAGGGCAAAGGGAAATTCGGTTAGATATTGGGGAAGTTGCGGAGGTATCGCAAGCGGAGGTTATTTTTAACGAAAAAGGGCAAATGACGAGCAGCTTGCTCAACAAAAAAACGGATTTTCGCTCTCTGGAAAGCCATCACCAGCAGGTTTGCGTAGCGCATTTGAATCCGCCCGGGGTATTGGGAATTGACAGGGTTTCGGTGAGTTTTGAGGTGGATGAGAGGCGGGTTTTGTTGGCGACGGTGCGGGATTTGGTGACTGGTAAGGTGTTGGTGGAAAAAGGGGCGATCGCCAAACTGCAATAATGGTAAAATTTTTAGATAACATTCGGATCTTGAAATCGGTACTACACAAACTCTCGTCCGAATGGTGCGCGGACGGAAGAATATTTATTTAAATCAAATTTAGGCCGCCATGAAAAAGCAACAAAATAAATTCAGCCACCTGACGGCCATCGAAAGAATTTATCTGTCATTTCCGGCAAGATTTTTATTGGATAAAAACTTGCTGCAAGGCAAAGTTTTAGATTTTGGGTGCGGCTTGGGCAGCGATGTTAGATTGTTGCAGCAAAAAGGCTTCGATATTACGGGTTATGACCCTTATTATTTCCCGGAATTCCCGGAATATAAATTCGACACAATCATTTGCTTTTATGTTTTGAATGTTTTGTTTCCTGAAGAACAAGCTAATGTCCTGATGGAAGTGTCGCACCTGTTGAAACCGGGAGGGAATGCGTATTTTGCGGTGAGAAGGGATATCAAAAAAGAAGGCTTTCGAGAACATTATGTCCACAAAAAACCTACATATCAGTGCATTGTCAAACTTCCATTTAAGCCACTTCACCTAGATGAGTCTTGCGAAATTTACAAATACGTGCATTACAACCATCAAAGGAATTCAACTAATAACTGCATATTCTGCAATCCGTATAAAAACCTAATTTTGCTCACTGAATCAGCAACAGCTTATGCGATGTTTGACGGTTATCCCGCCAGCAAAGGTCATGTTTTAATCATCCCCAAGCGTCACGTAGCCAATTATTTTGAACTACCGTTTCGAGAGCAATCGGCTTGCTGGTTTATGGCTAATAAGGTACAAGAGATGTTAAGTAAAGAGTTTCAGCCTGACGGGTTTAATGTGGGAATAAATATTAATAAACAGGCTGGTCAAAGTCGCACTCACGCGGCTATTCATGTGATCCCGCGTTATAAGGGCGATGCGGCTGGGAATAAAGGCGGAATTAGGTATGTGATTCCCAAGAGTGAAAAATAAAAGTTAGCCAATTGTGAAAGGAATTCTTTTTTACCGCAGAGGCGCAGAGAACACAGAGGAATAGAGAAGAGAGGAATTTATAATTTTTGTAAGGATTGTTAGATTTGAGCAAACGGCGAGCAAAATAGAGTTAAAATGTGTTTGCCAAGTCTCAAACTACACATTAGCCGCAATTTGGTGTTCTGTTTATGTCTAAGCGCAAAAAGCAAGAATGGCTCAAGGAAACCCTAGAGCTCAAAGAAAACCACAATTGGAAGTCAAAGCCTGGAACTCGAATTTTTGTAGCAGGGAGAGGTGCTGTCCGCTTTGATGTCCCGGAAGATTGGCATTTTGAACCGGATACTAACTCGTTCCGATTTACGGATAAAAAGCCGCCGGATGATGATTGTCGTTTGGAGGTTTCGTTTAATTTGCTACCACCTAATAACTGGGCAGATTTTCCGCTGGTGCCGCTATTACAGAAGGTGGTTGAAGATGATACGCGAAATCCGATCGCTCCTGGGGAAATTATCCAATTGAAGCGGCAAACTGCCCGCGTTGTTTGGACGGAATTTAAGTTTATCGACCCTCCAGAACAGCGGGAAGCTTATTCGCGAATCTGTATTGGATTGGGTTCTAATGTTCAGTGTTTGATTACTTTTGATTACTGGGTTGACGATGCTGAACGTTTGACTCCTGTCTGGGATACGGTGATGGATTCGTTAGTTCTGGGTTTGTTTATCAGCGACCCTCGAACGGGGTTCGCACGTCCAGACTAGACCGATTTTCATGGAAACTTTCAACAACTAATTTTGCTAAGTGTTGGATTGGCAAGCCACCAGTCAGTAAATTTAGAACATACATTAAACTTTACAACCGCTTTGCCATGAAAATATCTGGCTTGCCAATTCCGTTCGCGTCAGGCATCACTCCCACGATCGCAAAACCCATTTTTTGATAAAATTCGTAGGGATGACCGCGCAAATTTCTAATTTTGGCGATGTGTTCCCAAACGTTAGGATAAAGATTGATGCCTGAAAGAGTGGTTTGATTGTCTTCGTCGGTGCCCACCCACAGCACGAGCCCTCCCCGGTTTTTAGCTTCTGTTGCTAAATCAGCTACGAGCGATCGACCAATTCCTTGTCCGCGAAATTCTGTTCCCACTACCAGCGGGTGCAGTTCCCAAACATTACCGTCATACTGTTTAATCCCGCCAATCCATCCCAAAACTTGATTGCTGTCGGCCACAGCAATTCGACTGATGCGATCGGCTCCCAAAGATTCTTGCACTTCTTGCAAAGCAGAATTTATATCTGGCCAAGCATCGGGCCAATGCTCTTTAAAACCTTCAACTATTAATCTAGCTACCTGTTGAATTTTTGGCTCGTCGCCCGCACGCAAATCTGTAATTTGTACGTTCATGAATTTACATACTCAATCAAGGATTACGGACTAATACGCTCACAAACTGGATTTTATAACCGGGGTAAACGGCAAAAACTAAGGATCGCGAATTAAATAACTTACAATTTTAATTGTTATTGTGGGATGGGCGTCTCGCCCGTCCAAAAAGGACGGGCGGGACGCCCATCCCACTTTCAAGAGTGGAAGTTATTTAATTCTCATTCCTAAATATTATTAATAGTCTTCACGCTCATTATGTTCCCAAAGGGAAAAGTTATTATTGGAAAGTTGCGTGAAGCGAAGCTATCCCGCAGGGAATCGCCCGCTCGCCAATTCCCCGCAAAATACTAACACAAGTGCCGTACAATTATCCCACCATCCGGCATCAACCAACCTGCTAACCCCATGCTTTGCGATTACCTGGTACAAATCCTCACCGCCCGCGTCTACGATGTTGCTCAAGAAACAGCCCTAGAATGCGCCCCGAATCTATCAGCACGGCTCAACAATAAACTTTTGCTGAAGCGAGAGGATATGCAGTCGGTGTTTTCCTTCAAGCTGCGGGGTGCGTACAACAAAATGGCGCAACTGTCGCCGGATTTGCTAGCACAAGGTGTCATTGCAGCTTCCGCCGGCAACCACGCCCAAGGAGTCGCCCTCGCCGCCCGCCACCTGGGAACTCGCGCAATTATCGTCATGCCCGTAACGACGCCGCAGGTGAAGGTAAATGCGGTGATAGCCCGTGGTGGAGAGGTAGTCTTGCATGGGGATACCTACGACGATGCCTACGCCTTTGCGCGTCAATTAGAGGCCCAAAAAGGTATGACTTTTATTCACCCTTTTGATGACCCCTACGTGATTGCGGGACAGGGTACGATCGGCATGGAAATTCTGCGGCAACATCAAAAACCAATTCACGCGATTTTTGTGGCAATTGGTGGCGGTGGATTGATTTCTGGAATTGCGGCTTATGTCAAGCGGTTGCGGCCGGAAATTAAGATTATTGGCGTCGAACCAGTGGATTCCGATGCCATGAATCAATCGCTGAAAGCGGGTAAACGGGTGCGTTTGTCGCAGGTGGGTTTATTTGCTGATGGCGTTGCTGTGCGGGAAGTTGGGGAGGAAACTTTTCGGTTGTGTCAGGAGTATGTGGATGAGATTATTTTGGTGCATACGGATGATGTTTGCGCGGCGATTAAGGATGTTTTTGAAGATACGCGATCGATCTTAGAACCTGCAGGCGCTTTGGCGATCGCAGGTGCGAAAGCTTACGTGGAACGGGAACAAATCGCAGGAGAAACATTAATTGCTGTTGCTTGCGGCGCGAACATGAATTTCGATCGGCTGCGTTTTGTAGCAGAAAGAGCCGAGTTTGGTGAACGTCGCGAAGCCATTTTTGCAGTCACAATTCCCGAACAAGCTGGCAGTCTCCGCAGGTTTTGCGAATGTCTGGGAAAGCGCAATTTAACTGAATTTAGCTATCGAATTGCGGATGAAAAAGAAGCACATATTTTTATCGGTGTACAAATTGAAAACCGTGCCGATGCTGTGAAGATAGCCGCAAGTTTTGAAGATTGTGGCTTCAAGACTTTGGATTTAACTGATGATGAATTAACGAAATTGCACGTGCGGCATATGGTGGGCGGGCGTTCGATGCTGGCCGATCATGAATTGTTTTATCGCTTTGAATTTCCCGAACGTCCGGGTGCGTTGATGAAGTTTGTCGGTTCGATGAGTCCTAACTGGAATATCAGCGTTTTTCACTATCGAAATAACGGCGCTGATTACGGGCGAATTGTGGTGGGAATTCAGGTGCCGCCGGATGAGATGAAGGAGTGGCAGGCTTTTTTGGATACGCTGGGCTATCAGTATGGGGATGAGAGTCAGAATCCGGCTTATAAGTTGTTTTTGAGGTAGGTTTTATGACTTGGCGGCTTAAACCGCTTCTTGTCAAACGAAGTCTGCCTCCCCAGACTAAGAAAATGGACCCGAACAATGTCATGTCTGGTTTTCGACGCATCAAACTTCCGATCGCAAATTCCGCACATCCTGAACGCTAAGTCCGGTTATTTGGGCTATGGTTGCGTCATCTAGGCGATCGAGCAATTGCCGTGCGATCGCCAGCTTTTCTGCTTGAACGGCTTGGATTATAGCTCCTTGTTGGTCGTAAATAAACATTTCTCTGCGTTCGATATCTGCCAATTCATCAAGGGTTAAATTCACTTGATTGGCGATGTCAAAGGCTTGATGAATCTCTGGAACGCTATCCATTACTGCCGGGACATCCGTTATCGTCCTCGCATATTTCATGAAATATATCCATTTATCCGCAAGGGTTTCTAGCTGGTCTACTTCTTTGGTGAATTTAGGAAGTTCTACAAATACCAACTCGATGTTATTATCGGTATATGGGAGATTGCTCGTTACTTCTTTGTAGACAAATCTCGAAATTAGCTGTTCGCTATTTGGAAACATCTCGAAATCAGTCAGTGTTAAGGCAATCACGGGTTTGAGCATTCGGTAGCCTTCTCCTTTTTGCAATTGAAAGGCGTAAGTTTTGGCTGCGTTGTACAAAACTCTCTTGCCGAAAGACTCTACGTTTAATACCTGCATTTCAATAATGACTAGCCTACCATCAATTAGTTTGGCTTTGACATCTAAATAAGTATCTTTCAAGCCTTCGACTTTGGGCGGTAAGTTAGGGTCGATAATTTCTAAGTCTGCAATGGTAGGATTGCCATCGTAAATCATGGCGTTGAGAAAACTGATCAGAATGTCTTTGCTTTCTGAGGAGCCAAATATTCTTTTGAAGGCGTAATCGGTTTTGGGGTTGATGAATGTCATGGTTGGAATCGGGAATCACGACTGCTATTTCGATTGTATCAATAGGGCGATGGCTACGCCCCGGCCCCGGCCGACGAACTTGACGGGTGCGAGATCCCTTTTTGAAATAAATCTCATTCCGATCGCAAATTCTGCACGTACTCAACGCTAAGTCCGGTTATTTGAGCGATTGTTGCGTCATCTAGGCGATCGAGTAACTGCCGTGCGATCGTCAGCTTTTCTTCTTGTCGGCCTTCTTGTCGGCCTTCTTGTCTGCTTTCTTGTCTGCTTTCTTGAACAGCATCTTTAACAGCTTTAATTATCGCTCCTTGCTGGTCGTAAATAAACATTTCTTGCCGTTCGATATTTGCTATTTCCTCCGGGCTTAAATTCACTCGATCTGCGATGTCAAAAGCTTGATGGATTTCGGGTACGCTATCCATTACTGGCGGGATTTCCGTTATCGTTACCGCGTATTTCATGAAATAGAGCCATTTATCTGCTAGAGTCTCTAGTCGGTCTACTGTTTTGGTAAATTTTGGTAATTCTACAAATACTAACTTTAGATCGTTATCGGGATAGGGTAAGTTAGAAATCTCTTCTTTGTAGACAAATCTCGAAATTAAGTTGTTGCTGTTTTTAAACATCTCGAAATCAGTTATTGTTAAGGCAATTACTGGTCTGAGCATTCGATATCCTTGTCCCTTTTGCAATTGAGATGCGTAGGTTTTGGCGGCGTTGTACAAGATTCTTTGTCCGAAAGATTCGACGTTTAATACCTGCATTTCAATGATGACTAAAGTACCGTCGGCTAGTTGGGCTTTGACATCTAAAGAGGAGTCTTTTAAACCTTCGACTTTGGGCGGGAGGTTGGGGTCGATAATTTCTAAGTCTTCAATGGTAGGATTGCCCTCGTAAATTATGGCGTTGAGAAAGCTGATCAGAATGTCTTTGCTTTCTGAGGAACCAAATATTTTTGTGAAGGCGTAATCGGTTTTGGGGTTGATGAATGTCATGGTGGGAATCGGGAATGGGGATCGCTATCTCGATTGTATCGGAAGGTCGATGGCTACGCCCCGGCCCCGGCCTACGAACTTGACGGGCGATCGCACGATTCCCAAACATCAGGTTTATGAAATGCGATCGCCCTACTCGTCAGTTGCCTCAATTCTTCTGCAACCATCCAAATCATATCCCAATCACTACATATGTGTAGTTATTTACGGTTGGGGCATCCCTTGGCATCATGGGGTGCATGGGAAAAGCTGGTCAAGTTCTGAGAGATGTGCTGAACACCTATGGCATTAGCCAAAACAAATTGGCGATCGCAATGGGCGTGCGAAGTTCTGTTGTCTATCGTTGGTTTAATGAGTTGATAGATCCAACTGGAGACACGCTTGTGAAGATGGTTGTGGCATTAAAGTTGCTCGATATAGATGCAGCGCGGGAGTTTGTGCAGCGCTATTTGGGTGAGATTTTGGAGGATGAGGGTGAGGGTGAGGTCGATCGATCTACAAACACAGAATAGAGTTAATGATAAAATTATGGCAGAGTGGCAATGACACCGAATTCAAAGCGATGACAGCAGCACTTCCCATTTCTCTCACTCTCGAAGCTTTCCTCAAACTACCGGAAACTCAACCTGCGAGTGAATTTATTAACGGACGCATTCACCAAAAGATTATGCCTCAAGGCAAACATTCTCGTTTGCAACTCAAGTTTTGCAACGCTGTTAATCTAGTTGCGGAAACAGAACGAATTGCTCTTGCTTTTCCCGAATTGCGCTGTACTTTTGGCGGGCGTTCTATTGTACCTGATGCTACAGTATTTGCTTGGGATAGAATCACTTTTGAAGCGGATGGCGAAGTTCCGAATTCCTTTGAAATTCATCCCGACTGGACAGTAGAAATTTTATCCCCAGACCAGAAAGCAACTAAGGTGATTAGTAATATTTTACACTGTTTGAAATACGGGACTCAGCTCGGATGGTTAATCGATCCAGAGGAACGGTTTATTTTAGCATTTATTCCCGGACGAGAACCAGTTGAGTTAACGGGACAAGATCGGTTGCCCGTGCCAAGTTTTTTAACATTAGATTTGACAGTGGAGCAGGTTTTTGGGTGGCTGAAAGCAGGTGGATAACTGGACTCTAATTTTGAGCAGATCGCAAATTCCGCACATCCTGAATACTGAGTCCCGTTGTTTGACCGATCGTTGCATCATCCAGGCGATCGAGCAATTGCCGCGCGATCGCATCTTAGTTGCGATCGGGCGGCGGTATGATATTCCTAATGTTGAAACTATTTGGTAGTTGCGGGCGATCGCACTTTTGTCTGGTTAGGGCGATCGCTTAAAACATAAAATTGCTATAATAACTTTTAGTAATTTGACACTAAAGAGGTAAAATCAAGGAGTACGGATGCCATATTTCAATATTGAACCCAGCAAAAAAATACCACCAAAACCCAATAGGTACGGAGAAAAATTTTGAATAGCCGAAGCAAGTTCCCTGCTGATTTCTATTCCTTTTGAATTAAAGATACTATCACCCTCTGTTACCAGGATACACGGTCTTACAAGAACTTCTGGAAAACACAACACTCGATCCTTGAAGAATAGACCAGCTCCGCCTATCATGACTGCCAGACTACTAAATCCTTGTAACCAGTATACTGGGTCTCTATATACTGGGTTTCTATGAAAAGTTATAGTAGTATATGTAGTATCGAACTCTCGGTCAGACATCCGCCAAAAGCGGATAAAATCGATCGCTGTTACAATTAATGCTATCCAATACAAACAAACTGTTGGAATCAGTACAAAATTTCTCGTCTGCTCAGACCACCAGAACCCAAAGAGACAGAAAAAGGGAATTATCAGTAATCTGCCTACTATAGTATCTCCAAGATATAATCGATGTAATCCTGGTATTGTAAAAAAGGCTATACCTGCGGCAATTAGTGCTTTTCTTCTTTTAGACATAATAGTTGATTGTGAAGTTACTCTTACTATTGAATACTTGGCTCTGCATAAACCGAACTCTGAGACAATAACAGAAGATCAATATCACGATTTTCCTAAGCGCAGATATTCCATATAGTAGAGTTCTCTCACCAACCCTGTAAAGCCAAAAAAGTTGGAAAAAGTGGGAACTTCCAACAATTGAGATCCAAGGTGCAAAAAGTTGGAAAAAGTTGGAAAAAGTTTGCTATAGTAACTAAAATTATCTCACCATCCCACCTATGGACAGTCCTCAGATATTGCAATTTGTCGATGAAGCTGTCTATACCAACACAGGTAAACGTCTAAATAACTTGCAGCGAAAAATTATTTCGGGAATACTGAATCGTCAAAGATATGCTGACGTTGCCGAAACTTATGATTATAGCTCCCAGCACGTTAAAAAGGCTAGTCACGAGCTTTTGCAAATGTTATCTGAAGTGTTTGGCGAACAAGTGAAAAAAAGTAATCTTGAATCCGTGTTAGAAAGGCATATAAATCTGAATATAACTTTTGGCAATGAAAACAATATTAATAAAAATATTATTGGTATTGGCTGCATAAATAATTGCCCTGAACCCTCTACTCCTACGCCAGATAAAAGTCAGCCGGAAAATCCCGACTTGCAGCAGCAGAAAAGCAAAAATCAAACTAAGATTGAAACAATTGATAAATTACGGCAGTTTGGCTTGAGCGACGAACAAATTGCAGAAGCGCTAAATATACCTTTAGAGCAGGTTAAACAGGTGGACTTGGAGGAGTAAAGTCTGGTACAGTAATGAAGAGGTAAGTTTTGAGAATAAATTAGGAGAATCAATTGAAAATCAAAATTATCATTCACGAAGCAGAAGAAGGCGGATACTGGGCCGAAGTTCCTGCTATTCCTGGCTGTGCAACAGAGGGAGAAACCTTCGAGGAACTGCTGCAAAACCTCTATGAAGCAATCGAAGGTTGCCAAGCGTGTAGATATTGAATCCATCGAGACAAATGAGCGAGACAAAATTATGGAGATAGCGATATGAACTCCATGTCTGGCAAAGAGTTAGCAAAGCTGCTACAACGTAATGAGTGGATATTATTAAGAGTTCAAGGCAGTCACCACATCTAGGGGAAAGCAGGAAGCTCAATCCGAATCTCTGTGCCAATTCACGGTAATAAATCTTTAAAAGTTCGATTACTCAGACACTTGTTAAAACAGGCGGATTTATTGGAAAATATCCATCAAAATACCAGCACAGTTGAAGAGTCAAATAGTGACAATAAGGCGGCGAATGAATCTGATTTCTTCGATGAAGAAGAAGAATAAAATTGCCTCCATCTTGCGATGAAAGTAATAACCCAGCCTCCAAGCTATTTTGGGAAACGTTTATCGCAAATCCCTGCAATAAAAGTTTCGCCATCAATCGGTGGAGTATGTTCGGACATGGCAACAGCAGCATCTATCTTAACTCGTACACCATCGATCCACTGGCGATCGGCGAGAGCTGCTTGAAACTCATCAAGCCATTCGAGAAACTCTGCGAGTTCATTTTCTGGAAGTTCCCTTACTGCTGTCTTGAGTTCTGTAATGTTCATGGGTAATTAACTTTTTTTGCTAATAGCCGTTTACCTGTGTACTCCAACGCTCAAATTGTTCCCATGAAATAGGGGAGAAAATCTCAGACGCAACCGACAACACAAACTAGAATCATCGTGCAAACTCATAGGCAATATTCGTGATGCGGCCGCGCCAGTAGGGAAATAGCGAGCCATCAGGCAGTTGCCACGCCACCTCACCGCAGAGCGGAATCCGCATACCGTCTCGCAATTCGTAGTCCCAGAAACGGCCCTGCCAGGGCGCAAACACCAGCCCCCCGTTAACTGTACGGGCGCGGGCCTCGGCGCGGATACTGGCGATTAGCCCTGCTTCATCAAAGCGGAAATCCAGGGAAACAGCGGTGTCGCCATCCTGTAGCGTTGCTCTGGCCGAAGAATTGTCAAGAGCCTCCCAGCGAACACCCTGACTCGGAAGCAGTCTCGTCGGATACCAAGCCGCCTCCGCGAAAAAGCGCATCAGTTCCCCTTGGGCAGCTTCTGGAGTGCCGCGGATATCCGCCAGAGTCACTAGGCCCAGCAGCGCTGCATGGAGGATGCCTTCGCCAGAAATGTAGGCATCATGAACAAACGCATTGATACCGGGGATCATGGCAATTCGCCCCTCCCAGTCAAAGCCAGGGCGCTGAGTAATTACGAGTTGAGTTGAGGTGAAGGCGCTCCATTTTTCTGCGGTTTCGCTCATGTTAAATGTGCCTTCGTGGGAAACCCGCGCTGCTGCAATTAGCGGTTGTCCATCCTTGAGCACCGCGCGAAAGTAGCGCTGCACTGGCTGGGGTAAATCGGCGATTTCCCGCGCATCAAATGTGAGAGGTTTAATCGGCGATCGCGCAGCTTCCAGATTGGCTCGCAGTTCCGTGGTACCGAGATGCCAGCGGTATGTTCCAAGGGCGATCGCGCCAACAATGCCAACTACAAGCGCCAGGATGATTAGTACGATCGCCGATCGCCACATGGTGATTCCTCTTGATACCTAAAAACGAGTTAATCCAGAGCGAGTCTTAAACCCATCTACCCACTACAACTCTCAGCGTTCCATCTGCCAAAGTTTCCTCTTCTTCAACATGAAAACCCTCTGACTGCACCGCCGCCATCAAACTTTTGCGCGCGTATTGTTGACTAATTAAATTGACAAATTCCTGCTGATTAATTCGAGCGCCCCAAAAATCCGCCACCAATTCGTAATCCTCTCCGCTGCGGCGAAAACCCAAATCGTAACCGTTGGATTGCCGAATCACGTACTCCGCATTAGTTTTGTCACCCCGATAACCCCGTACCTGCACATTGGACTCTACTTGATAACCCAACTCTTCCAACACTTGATGTAGCAGTTCGCCGTTCTTGATCTGAACCTTGATCGTTGTGAAGTGTGACATATCACTTTCGGATTTTTGTGTGAAACGCTAATTTGATTATAATAGCATAAACAGCAACAGTCAAGAAGTTAGAACTTGTGATATTAAACCCGGTTTTAGCGCCCCCGAAAGCAGCCCGGTTACAAGCCCCCGGATTCATCTGTGCAGAAATTAAAAACATAGTATCCGATAACAATTGCCCCGATTTATCCGTGCGTGAGTTCCCTTTTTTCAATCCTCCAATTCTTCAATCTAAAATCTAAAATCTAAAATCTAAAATCGTATGATGCCCGACAATTCTAACCAACCCAGAGAATATGATGCCGTCCTCGGCGGCCAAAGTCAAATCCCGATCGCCGGCGCTGTTTTGGGAGGCATCGCCGGAGTCAAGCAGCGCTTCAACAGTCCTAGTATCGAGGCTCGGATGGCCGCTGTTAAAGACGCTCCTAAATACGGAGGCGCTGGTTTGAATTTAGCAATTGAGGCGCTGCTTGACCCCGCACCAGAAGTGCAGCGAGTTGCTTATTTAATTTTGCGATCGAGGACAGAACCTCTAGTGCGCCAAGCTTTAAAAGAATTCGTGCCTTACAAGCTTTTTGACTGCATCCGCACTGTCAAAACTGGCACAAATCTGGCGCTTAGTCCCGGAGGTGATCGCACGGCGAGTTTGCACGGGAAAATAATTAGAATTTGCGATGTAGAGACAGGAGAAATACTCTATACTGTTGACAAGTATCCCCGCGCTCAAGAAACTTTTGTCCTTTGCCAAGAAAGCGAACTTTTTGTGAGAAGCAGAAATACTCCGAAACACCGTGCGATCGAAATTTGGCAGGGAGGAGAATTGCGGCATACTTCCCTCGGACATGAAGAGGAAATTAGCGCAATTGTCCTCAGTCCCGACAGTCAAGTTATCGCCACAGGTTCGGCAGATACTACAATCAAAATTTGGAATTTAGAGACGGGAAAGTTAATCTGTACTTTTGGCAGTCTTTTAACTTGGGGAGCTCATAAAGCAGGAATTGTTAGTCTTGCTTTTAGCCCGATCGCACAAACTCTCGCTAGCAGCAGTTCTGACGGTACAATTAAACTGTGGAACCTCCGCAGCCGAGAATGCTCCCAAACAATTAAGGGTTATGCGAATTGTCTGGCTTTCAGTCCAGACGGGCAGACTTTGGCTACTGGCGGCTGGGACAGAAATATTCAACTGCGGCAGTTATCCAGTCCAGATAGTTCAATCACTTTGGCAGGGCATTTTAACTCGATAAATGCGATCGCCTTTAGTGCCGACGGACTCACTGTTGTCAGTGCTAGTGCCGATGGTAATATCAAATTTTGGAACGCCAGTACGGGCGAAAATATTCACACTCTCAGCGGACATCAAAGCTCTGTTACTTGTCTTACTTTTAGCAGCGATCGTGAAACTATTATCAGTGGCAGCTTAGACAAAACTGTCAAAATTTGGGGAGTTAATTGAAGAAAGTTCGGCAACGAGCACTGTACAAGATGTAGCGGATGGAAGAAAGAGGGAAGAGGGAAAAAGGAAGAAGGCAGAAAGAAGAAGGAAGAAGGCAGAGGCGATACGCATGGGACAAGTGCAATTAAGCGCGTCCTAACTGTCGGGCGCGCTGGCTATATTTACAAATTCCAGATTCCAGATGCCTCGGTGCGTGAATCTACGCAAACAAATATAATAAATTTACAATCCCAGTTCTTGTGCAAGCCGAGGATTGCGGAACTTCTTTTTGCACTACTACAAAGAGTTACCGTAAAAATACTGACTGGCAGGCATTATTCAGCTTATTATCAATTTGTGAACTGTCGCCGGAAAGCCTGAGCGAGCGTCAATTTCTGAATCCTTTAAAGTAGCTTTAATATATCGCATCTTGGTCGGAGGAGTATTCCTGCTAATTGTAATATTTGACTTAAAAAGTTTATGCTTAAAAGATAGGCTGAGGTTAAATATACAGTGCGCCCTAGAGTAACCATGTCACACTGCAACCAATCCATCTGTCGTTCCCGCAATCTCGCAGAAATGTGCGCTACTGCTGCCAGTTGGCAGCAAAAAGCCGATCGACTAAGGGTAGAATTAAACACCACCCAGGATCTGCTTCACGCAGAAATCGAGCGGATCAAACAAGCCAACGAAACCCTTCACGCCGCCGTCAGTTGTGCCCCCGTTTTCCTGTGGGCAACAGACAGAGAAGGCAAGTTAACCCTTGCAGCAGGGAAAGGATTAGAAAATTTGGGACTCAAACCCGGTGCAACTGTCGGGCTGTCGATTGGTGAAGTTTACAGCAGCCAGCCAGATATCTTAGAAAATATTGCCGAGGTAATAGCAGGAAACGATCGCACTTGGAATGCCCGACAGGGGCATTGTATTCACGAAATTCGATCGGCAGCCCTGCGAGATGGAAACGGCGAAGTTGTCGGCGCCGTCGGTGTTTCTACTGAAATTACCGAGCGCGAGCAGTCCATTGCCACTCTGGAAACGGCCAATCAAGAATTAGAAGACAGACTGCAGCAGCAGACGGCAGTCTTCAATGCAGCACTTGCCGAAAGCGAAAAAAAGTACCGCAACCTCGTAGAAACCTCCCAAGAATTGATTTGGTCGATCGATATTGAAGGCCTCTTGACTTTTGTCAATTCCGCCGCCAAACGCATCTACGGTTACGAACCGCCAGAAATGATCGGAAGGCGCTTCACCGATTTTTTAGTTCCCGATCAAGAAAATAGACCAAGAGAAATATTTGCCCAACTTTTAGCAAAAACCAAAATTCAGCCACAAACCGCTAATTCTCCTTACGAAACAGTACACATTCGCAAAGACGGTACTCCCGTCCACCTGCGCGTCAACAGCATCGTCAACCAAGCTGAAAACGGCGCTATTTTAGGCTTGTGCGGAACGGCCACAGATATTAGCGATCGCAAGCGATCGGAACAAGCACTCCAAGAAGCTACAGACCAACTTCGCGCCGTCTTGGATGCCGTACCCGGACTGATTTCTTGGATCAGTTCAGATTTGCGGTATATTGGAGTCAACCAGCACTTAGCAACCTCATTCAACCTGTCTCCTGAAAGCTTTGTCGGTCAAGAAATCAACTTTCTCGACAAAGGCTCGACTTTCGGAGAACTTATCCGAATTTTTTTTAACAGTTCATCTCAGCAAACCTGCCAAGAAATAGAAATAGAAATTCACGGTTTCGTCCGCAACTATTTGATAGTAGCTCAGAAATATCATCAGGGAACCGCAGCCGTTTCTGTAGGAATAGACATTAGCGACCGCAAGCGTGCAGAAGCTCTCAAAAACCAATTGATTTGCTCGCTGCAAGAATCAGAACACAAATTTCGCAGCCTTTATGAAGCCACCAGCGACGCAGTAATGTTGCTTGACGAACATGAGTTTTTTGACTGCAACCCCGCCACCTTAAAAATATTTGGCTGTAGCAACAAACAAGAATTTTACGGCAAGCATCCGAGGGAATTTTCCCCGCCATTTCAGCCTAACGGACAAGATTCAGCCAGTTTAGCTGCACAGAAAATGAACATAGCAATGCTCATAGGTAGCTGTCGATTTGACTGGGTACACCAACGACTCGACGGTTCAGAATTTTCTGCAGAAGTTCTGTTAAACGCAATGGAAATTAACGGACAAAAATTTCTCCAAGCGGTAGTACGCGACATTACAGACCGCAAACGGGATGAGGATCAAATCAAAGCCTCCCTCGCCGAAAAAGAAGTCCTTCTCCAAGAAATTCACCACCGCGTCAAAAACAACCTCCAAGTTATTTCTAGCCTGCTGAAACTTCAGTCTCGCTACATTCAAGACAGCCGCGTTAGTGAAATGTTAAAAGAAAGTCAAAACCGAGTCAGATCGATGGCCCTGGTTCACGAACAATTGTATCAATCCAAAGACTTGTCAAACATTGACTTTGCTGAATACATCCAAAATCTCGCCCACAATTTATTCCAAGCTTATGAAAATCATGCAGAAGGCGTCAACTTGCAAACAAATATTGCGCCGTGTTCTCTCAATATTGATACGGCCGTTCCCTGCGGGTTAATTATCAACGAGCTTGTGACAAATGCCCTCAAATATGCCTTTAAAGGACAAGTTAAAGGTAAAATTAACATAGATTTCACTTTAGATAATAACAGAGTTTGCGTGCTAACCGTGAGCGACAGCGGAATTGGTTTTCCTCAAGACTTAGATTATCGCACAGCCCGAACCTTGGGTTTGCGACTTGTCGGGTCTTTAGTCAAGCAAATCCGCGGGGAAATAGAACTGTTAGAAACTGCTGGCACGACTTTTAGAATAACCTTTTGTCAACCCAAATTGCACTCTGAGGAGAAAAATTAGTGTCCAACAAAAAAATTCTGATAGTTGAAGACGAGAGCATCATTGCGGAAGACATTTCCGACAGTTTGATATCTCTAGGATATAGAATAACTGGGATGGTCTATTCGGGAGAAGAAGCGATAGAATCGGCAGCAAAATTGCGCCCGGATTTAGTTTTAATGGATGTTAATCTGCAAGGAGAAATCGACGGCATTACAGCCGCCGAAGAAATTCGCTTGCGCTTTCAAATTCCGGTAGTTTATCTGACAGCTTATGCCGATGAAACTACTTTGCGACGAGTCAATAGTACAAAACCGTTCGGCTATATTGTCAAGCCATTTGAAGAAAAAAACTTGCACACAACTATTCAACTGGCACTCTACCGACATCAGTATGACAGCTTGACAAACCTGCCGAATCGTTCATTTTTGCGAGAAAAATTAAGTCGAGTATTAGACGATCAAAAAGAATTGTCAGGAGTCGTTCCAGTTGTCACACTTAGCTTAGATAAAATCAACCGCATTAACAGTACCTGGGGACACGATATCGGCGACTCAGTGCTTTGCACCATCGCCCAGCGGCTAACTAACTGCATGGAAAATATTAATATTGTTGCTCGTTTGGAAGCAGCCGAATTCGCGCTGATTCTCAAACAAGTGGCAGAAAAACAGGATGTGGCTAAGATTGCTCAAAACATTTTAGATACTGTATCCCAAGCTATGATTGTCAAAGATTGCGAAGTCTATGTCACTGCTAGTATGGGGATATGCTTGTATCCCGGAGACGGCACTGACGGTGATGAAATGCTGAAAAATGCTTATATAGCAATGTATCAATCTCAGCAGAAAGGCGGCAATACTTATCATTTTTATACCGCAAAAAATGCTAATTTTTTTATTAATACACTTCTTCAAGAAACTTGCTTGCGCCATGCTTTAAAAAGCTCAGAGTTTGAAATATACTATCAGGCGCAAATAGCAATTAAAACAGGTAAAATTATTGGTGCTGAAGCTTTAGTCCGCTGGAATCATCCAGAACGGGGGCGAGTTTCCCCTGGGGAATTTATTCCAATGGCTGAAGAAATGGGCTTGATTGCACCCTTGGGTGAATGGGTATTAGAGACTGCTTGCAGGCAAACTAAAACATGGCAAAGAGCAGGTTTGCCGCCCCTGCGAGTGGCCGTTAACGTGTCAGCCCGTCAATTCGAGCGCAAAAATTTCACGGAAAGAGTCAGGGAGATATTAACAGAAACCGATCTCGATCCCAAGTGTTTGGAATTAGAACTGACGGAAAGTCTTGTTTTGCAAGACGAAATTGCAGCCGCTAAAGCTTTTAGGGTGTGGAAAGATCAGGGGATTAGGATAGCAATTGATGATTTTGGGACGGGATATTCTTCTTTGAGTTATCCGAAACGCTTTCCGTTTGATGCGATTAAAATAGACAAGAGTTTTATTCGCAACATTGCAGACGATCGCCAAAATGCAGCGATAACAATAGCGATTATTCAAATGGCACACTGCATGAACATGACGGTGGTGGCTGAGGGGGTAGAAAATGAGCAAGAACTGGATTTTTTGTGCGAGTACGAATGTGACGAAATTCAAGGCCATCTTTTCAGCCCAGCTTTGCCAAGGGCGGAGTTTGAAGCGCTGCTGAAAAGCGATAAGTGCTGGGATTTAGATCGATTCCGGTTGGAATCCTCATGATTGTTGACTGTTGACTGTTGACTGATGACTGTTGACTGATGACTGTTGACTGATGACTGATGACTGTTGACTAATGACTGATGACTGATGACTGTTGACTAATGACTGATGACTAATGACTGATGACTGATGACTTATTCAAAAGATACGATCGCCCAACCAACTTCCCAGCCACAGCCCAAAACCGGAAGTAGCCACCAACAGGATAAACGTATAAAGCCCGCTGCAGGTGTGGATCAACCTTTCTGCAGCTACCATCCGCGCCACAACTCCAGCAATAATGCCGATCGCAGCCCAAGCCCCATAAACAGTCTTAGACCCGGCGACAGCCAAAGCTTGGACGAGATCCCCCGAACCCGCCCCAGCAAAAACCCCCGCCCACGCCCCAATCCCCAGCCCGATCGCACCTCGGAGCCCGACGGGGCCGCCAGAATTGACGCCTACTTCCGTCGCCAGCCCGCACATCAAGCCGACAAGCGCCCAACACACGGCCGTCACCAACGCCTTAACCCAATTCCCAGAAACCGTTCCCGCCATCAATCCCACCACTGCCACCACTCCCCCTACAGCCAACACAACAGCCACAGCCCGATACTGGGCCTCAGAACTGGCGATCGCCCCCAAACCAGCCCCAACTGCTGCCCAAGCAGCCCCAGTGACCATTCCTCCCGCCTGAAAACCAGCGATCGACCCCCCCACCGCCCCAGCCAAAACTAACGCCGCCAGCCACACTCTAGGCATTGCCGAACCCTCCGCCAGCAAAATCGCAGCCCACAGCCAATCTGCACCGCAGATTAAAGCCCACATCCACAGCGGGGCGGCTGATTTCGTCAAAATCCAACCGGTCAAAGCGTAACTCGCCACAGCGATTGCCAGCGGCCACCAGGGGAAGCTTGAATAGTGTTGAGATGGCCGCACTTCCCTCGGCGGGATTCGTGGTTTTGAGTATTGAGTTGAAAATTCTGTTTTCCTTCTCGAAGTAAGCTTTCGATAGTTTTGAGATGGCCCTGCTTTCCTCGCAACGATTCGCCCTGGTTGCTTTGTGCCCCGCCACGCTGGGCTATTGTGAGTGGTAAATCGTTTCTTGCTTGAAGAGTTTTTTTGAGTTAGAAATTTTTTGGAGGCGGCTTTTGGGCGGGTTTGACGGCGCTGGGAACCAGGCTTGGCGGCTGATTTTGCAGAACGCCTTCGCAGCGGCTTTTCCGGCGCAGGGGGCGGTGGCTGCTGAAACTGTTGTTCGATCGACTTTGATTCAGGCTGACTCAGAAACAACACCAACTCCTGGTAAGCTTCATTAATTTCTGTTAATCGTTGTTGAGCTTTTTGTTGCAGGCGATCGTTGTGGGCAAACCGATCGGGATGCCACACAAACGCTAAATCCCTGTAAGCGCGCTTAATTTCTTCTAGGGAACTTCCTGGCTCAATTTCGAGGATTTCGTAGCATCGATTAATGTCAGCCATAGGCTTCGGGCAGGTGTTGGTAAATTCGCGTGAAGCGAGGCTATCCCGTAGGGAATCGTACTTAACTCAATTGGCGTAAGTCCCACGCTGTAATTGTACTCAATTGGGCGTTGGGATATAAGCTTTCGCAAGGTCTATGAAATAATCAAAAATTTCCTGCTTTCTCACAAAAAGATGGTAAGATATAAGTGGTTGCGACCCACCCACTCGGCTGCAAACAACAGGTCACAGTAGCAGTAGTATGCTTACCAAGGATAACTGCGAGAGAAAGGGGGAAAAGACAGACCGCTGGTTATTGGGATACGTCCTAATTTGAAATACAATCCAAGTTTGTCATACGGAATAGTTTTTTGCCTTGGGAAACAGGGTTTCTGCGTGGGTTCCCTAGGTCGGGATAAAGGCTGCAAAGCCTTCTTATGCTGTGTAAGACTTGGATCGTCTTGAGTGACGAATATTCAGCAATGGATATCCCCAACAGAGCAACGGCAAATGAGACACGAAGCCTACACGCTCACCGCAAGGTTAGTGTTAGGTATTTCACCATCTTGTACTATTCTCAGCCAAGCTGCACACTAAGCCGAGATCCGATCGAGTGTCAAGCGTCCTCAAGTCTGCGGGCCATCCCTAGGGTCGATCAATGCAGGCGGACAACTGAGTACAATGAGAAAATCCTTTCGTGCGATCGGTATTTGTGTCTGTGTCGGCAAATCAAGCTCCCATCTTCATCTTAGTTGACGGCCACTCTCTGGCCTTTCGCTCCTACTTCGCCTTTGCCAAAAGTCGAGACGGAGGCTTGCGAACGACAACAGGCATTCCCACCAGCGTCTGTTTTGGCTTTCTCAAGTCGCTGCTGGAAGTTATGGCCGCCCACGATCCCCAGTACATGGCGATCGCCTTTGACCTCGCCACGCCCACATTTCGCCACGAAGCAGACGACACCTACAAAGCCGGTCGAGCCGAAACACCCGAAGATTTTAAGCCGGATATCAAAAACCTGCAAGAATTGCTCACCTATTTGAATTTACCTGCAATAACTGCTCCGGGCTACGAGGCGGACGATGTTTTGGGAACTTTGGCAAACAAAGCGAGCGCGGCGGGTTATCAGGTCAAAATCCTCACGGGCGATCGAGATTTGTTTCAATTAGTAGAAACCGAAAAACAAATCAGCGTATTATATTTGAGTACCGATGAACTCAGGCGATCGGGCAAAGGCAAATCCCAAGAATACGGCCCGGAAGCAGTCAAAGAAAAACTCGGCATTTTGCCCCAACAAGTAATAGATTACAAAGCTTTGTGCGGCGACAAATCCGACAACATCCCCGGAGTCAAAGGCATCGGCGACAAAACCGCACTGCAATTGCTGGAAGCTTACAAGTCCCTTGATGGAATTTATGCAGCCATCGATGAGATTAAAGGAGCAACTAAGAAAAAGCTAGAAGAAGGCAAAGAAGCTGCTTATCATTCTCAACGCATGGCGACAATTGTCCAAGACGTGCCATTAGAAATCAACTTAGAAGATTGCCAGCTTATAGGTTTTGACGAATCAGCCTTAATTCCCATGCTGGAAAAGTTGGAATTTAAAACATTTTTAAGCAAAGTTAAACAAATTCAAAAGCGTTTTGGTGGCGTTGAAGAGAAGGAAAAACAAGAAGAAGAATCCTCGTTCCCCGGCTCTGCCCGGGAACGCATATCCAGAGGCTCTGCCTCGTCGGAAAACACCCTAGAGCAGCCATTGGAGGGTGTAGAAAAGCCCTTGGAACAGGGCGGGCAAGATGCCCACCCCACAATAGATAAGTCACCTCCAACTTCTGAAAGTTCAGAAGAAAACGCCTTATCCTTTTGGAGTCATGATGATACCAAAGCCGCCCAGCAGGAAAACAAACTGCCCATTAAACCCCGAATAATTCAAACAACCGAACAGTTAAACGAATTAGTTCAACTGCTACAAACCTTCACCGACAAAGCCTCGCCCGTGGCGTGGGATACCGAAACTACTGCCATCGAACCGCGAGACGCCGAATTAGTCGGAATTGGCTGCTGTTGGGGAACCGGTGAACAAGATGTAGCTTATATCCCAACCGGACACAAAACGGGCACAAACTTGGACAAAGCCACAGTTTTGAATGCTTTGCGTCCGATTTTGGAAAGCGATAATTATCCCAAGGCGCTGCAAAATGCTAAGTTCGATCGATCGATCCTGCGTTGTCAAGGAATCAAACTAGCCGGAGTCGTCTTCGACACCATGCTAGCCAGTTACGTACTCAACCCAGAAACTAGCCACAGTCTCAGCGAATTGTCAAAGAAATACTTAGGCATTGTCGCCAAAACTTACAATGAATTAGTGCCGAAAAACAAAACAATTGCTGACATCAGCATTCGAGAAGTAGCAGACTACTGTGGCATGGATGTTTACACTACATTTCAGTTAGTAGGTAGACTTAGAGCAGAATTAGATAAAGCGGATGAAGCTAACTTTCCCGGAAAGTCTCTGCATCGGTTGCTGCTGGAAGTAGAACAGCCCCTAGAACCAGTTTTAGCAGAAATGGAATATTGCGGAATTCGCATTGATTCAGCATATCTGCAAGAACTATCGCAACAGCTAGAAAAGAGCTTAAAAGAAATAGAAGAAAAAACTTATCAAGCAGCGGGGAGAAAGTTTAATTTAGGTTCCCCAAAACAACTCAGCGAAATCTTGTTAGAAAAAATCCCCGATGAGTTTCAGAAAAAGTCTCGCAAAACTAAGACGGGATACTCTACAGACGCGGCTGTTTTGGATAAATTGCAAGGAGACCACCCGATTGTAGACGATTTATTAGAACACCGAACATTATCCAAGTTGAAATCAACTTATGTCGATGCTTTGCCGCAGTTAGTGCGTGCGGATACCGGGCGAGTGCATACAGATTTCAACCAAGCTGCAACTGGTACGGGTAGGCTTTCTTCTTCCAATCCAAATTTACAAAATATTCCCATCCGCACCGAGTTTTCGCGGCAAATTCGCAAAGCTTTTTTACCGGAAGAAGGTTGGCTGATGGTGTCGGCTGACTATTCTCAAATTGAACTGCGAATTTTGGCTCACTTGAGTCAAGAACCTGTGTTAATTGAAGCTTATCAAAATAACCGAGATGTGCATACCGTGACGGCTCAACTGTTGTTTGAAAAGGAAGAAATAACTCCCGACGAGCGCAGGTTTGGCAAAACGATTAATTTTGGGGTAGTTTACGGTATGGGAGCGATCAAGTTTGGGCGATCGATGGGCAAAACTTCAGCAGACGGCAAAGAGTTTATTAAGCGATTTAACGAGCGTTACAGTAAAGTTTTTGAATATTTGGAGAAAGTAAAAAAAGAGGCGATCGCCCTCGGATACGTTACCACAATACTCGGCCGCCGCCGTTACTTAAACTTCGAGAGCGAAAGCCTCCGCGACTTAAAAGGCCGCAATCCCCAAGACATTCACTCCGATCGACTTAAATCTCTCAGCAGAGATGACGCCCAATCTTTGCGGGCGGCAGCCAACGCTCCCATTCAAGGCTCTAGTGCTGATATCATTAAACTTGCCATGATTGAAGTACACAAAATTTTGCAAAACTATCAGGCGCGGCTGCTGCTGCAAGTTCACGATGAATTAATCTTTGAAGTCCCTCCCCATGAATGGGAAGAATTGCAGCCGAAAATTAGAACTGCGATGGAAAATGCTCTGCCACTTACCGTACCCCTGATAGTTGACATCCACGCTGGGCAAAATTGGATGGAAACTAAATAAAAAAGAGAAATATGAACCAAACTAAAATCGCCATTTTCCCCCAAATAAAAACCCTAAGTGCAGTTGCTCTGCTATTGTTACTATTCGGGTGTCCACAAAAGTTAGCGCCCAACAACTATGCTGTCAAGCGAGTCAGCGACGGCGACACCCTTGTCGCCAGCGATGCCGCCGGGAAAGATATCAAAGTCCGTTTTGCCTGCATAGATGCACCGGAAGTCGCGCACACCAATGCTGAGAAAAATAGCAAAGCAGCAGCAAAGAAAAATCAATTTAAGTGGGGAAATCTAGCGCACCAAAGAATGCAGCAGCTTGTCAATCAAGGGGGCGGTCGCGTTGTTTTGACCGTCACCGATACTGACCGCTACGGCCGCCAAGTTAGCGAAGTTCGCTTGCCAAACGGTACATTTGCCCAAGAAGTTTTGACCCGCGAAGGATTAGCAATGGTTTACCGTCCTTACTTAAAAAACTGTCCGAGTGCAAGTATTCTGGAACAAGCGGAAGCCGAAGCTAAGAAAAATCGCCGCGGCGTTTGGGGAGATTCTAAATTTGTGCCAGCTTGGCAATTTAGACAGAACGGCAAATGAGCGAAATTTTGATTTTCTGGTAATTGTTCTTTATCTAAGAATCCCCATGTTAGAAATCACCGTAAAAAACAACGCTATCTGTTTCGGTAAACACTTCTCCCTGAATTTTGAACGCACTTTGCGGATACCCGACGACGGTAAAACCTATCCCTTACCGCCGGGCTTAGGCGAGTTTCCAGTCTGCAAAGTTGATGACTACATTTCTACAGTACCTGAAACTTGGAAAGAACACGGGGGCGTGTTTATTCCCATGTATCAACGGGAAGCTTTGTGGATTTATTTTAGAGGCGTTGATTGGCGGCCCAATGCTGTTAAAATTGCTGTTGGTAAAATCAATGCCGTTTCGGGCAAACCTTGGCAGCAAAAACTGCAAGCTAATGACCAAGATTATGTCATTTGTCCCGATCAACCCTGGTTAGATGGTATCAATTCTGGTGAAGGTTACATCCGCCAATTTGTTGCTATGCCTCTCGGTATGGGTTACACTGTCGAAGGACAAGTAACTGGTAAAGAAGAATTTGGTGGCATTCAAATCATTGTATTCGATCCGAAACCAGGGTTATTTCCAGAAGAACCGCCGCCCTCACAATTACTGAGAGGTAGAGGCTTTAGTGATTTTGCACCTATCGATTGTATCGCATTTGGTGGGGCGGAAATGGGATTAGCAGCAGGTGGTAAAATGAAACAAGAAATTTATCCCGATAGTTACGGTATCAACACCTGGGACGAGACAAATTTTGGCAGAGTATACGTCCACATTGTTAATAGCATGATGTATCGGGAAATCACTGGTAAAGAACCGCCAAACACGCCCGTTTCTGCCAAAACTTACAGTGAATACAATCTTCCTTGGTTCGAGCTTTACGACGAAGAAAAAGGATCTGTCGCACCCTCAACTATCCTTTCTCAAGTCAAGTCTGTCAAAGAGATGGACGAAAATCAGGGATTTGCACCGCAACAAGACGATACATCTGTTGACATTCCTCAAGCACAAATTAAAAAGCTCAAAGTCGATCCCGATGGAGTCAGAGATGGCAATTGGTAGTCTACTAGCCGAATCTCGATTGTATATAGGGACAATTAATCAATTGCCTTTGTAAATAGACAGTGCTGCATCAGGCCTGCTAAATTAGACACTACCTGTCGCAGTAAGGCGCGCCGAGACGTACCCTACCGATAGATTCTTTGTGCAAATCCAATCAATTAGCAAAAAATTAACCTTAAGGGACATCAATGAATTTCAAACATCTGGTTATTTCCGGCATGGCTCTGCTCCTCGGTACTGCAATCGTAGGAAATGCTATTGCTCAAGAACTGACCAACGACCAAAAAACGGTTGTTTGTCGCTTGAAAACAGAAGTTGACCAGCGGAAAGGCAACGGTCAAAAATTAGTATTTGTGCCGTTGCTGGGCCAAGTTCGCAAGCAAGTTTCATCTCCTTTTAGAGCGACGCTGCATCCTAATGTGGAGTATGTTTTTGTTGCCACTTGCGACGGAAATTGCCAGGATTTAAACTTATCTCTCAAGGATGCCAGCGGTCAGGAAATCGCTGTGAGTCAAAAAACAGGCGAACTGGCGTCAATCTCTTTTACTCCCCCATCCCAAGGCGAATATCAAATCAGTGCTAAGCCTGGGGAATGCAAGACGGCGGAGGGTTGCAGTTACGGCCTGGGAATCTTCGTTCCGGCAAGTGCTAGCGTACCTAATGCTTCAAGAATTCCTGCGGAGATAGCACAATTTCGACTTTGCCAATAGAGGAACAGCGATCGAGTTGTGGGTTGCGAGTAGAGTAGAGTTTTCAATCAGAAATCTAACTCATAACTTGCAACTTATAACTCGCGACTTATATCGCAACCACGCCCGACGGTGAGTAGGTTATTAATGACTTGAATTAGGGAGCATCTCAGTTTTGTAAAAAGCATTTTTTTTATTGTAGTGCGAGCGTCCCCGCTCGCGTATTGTACAATACGCGAGCGGGGACGCTCGCACTGTAAATGCAAAACTGAGATGCTGCCCTTGAATTATCTGAAACCATGCCTTTGAGTGGTGCTTCTTTCTTGCTTTTTTTTACTCGGAGTGGCTTGCCCTGCCCTTCGACTTCGCTCAGGAACCGCGACTTGCCCGATCGCATTGCCGAAGGGAAAAGAGCCGAAGGCAGCCGAAGAGCGTTATTCCTTATGCTATAATTTGTGACGCATAACTCCTCCAAACTCTCAAGCCGATCGAGCTGTGGAACCCTGCAAAGACCCAATAATTGCCGAAAGCTGGCTTGAAGCCAGAACTTTATTTACCCTCGGGCAGGCATCAATTAGAATATAGATGGTGCCTCTCAAAGGTGACGAGTACATTGCCCATGTCTTTAACCTTAGCTTTGAAAAATCAACTGCAGAACCGTCCTCAAATAGGGTTGAAAAGTCTGTTGGGCCGCTTAGGTATCAGGCAGAAAATCGGCTGCGGATACGCCTTGGTCATTAGTATTGCCGTTTTGGGTGCTGTGGCGGGACGGGGAGTAGAATCCTATCACAAACAGCAAGTTAGAGAAAAACTAGCGCTCGATCGAGATAAAGCGGAAATCCTGACAAACCTCAACAACACGGTGCAGGAAGTCAGAATTCAGCAGCAAGAGCTCGCCAGTCTGACTGCCCAACCGCAAATTTTCGATCGCCAACGCTCGGAATTCCTGACTCGCGTTGCTCAGATGAGCGGCATCCTCGAACAACTGCAAACCCTACCGCCGACGAAGAATGCCGAGGCTGCCCAAGACTACCAACAGCTTCAACAGTTCGCTCAAGCCAACGGCAAAACCGTAGAATCATACTTTCAACAAGTACAAAAATTGTTGGCTGCTGCCAAATTATCTGCTTTGAATCCGCAACAGCAGCAGGCTTTGGGGCGGAACTTGAACAATTTTGTGGCGGGCGAAACTGCTTTGAAACTCAAACAGTTTTCCGAGGATTCAGCCCAACTGGCCGTCAACTTTCGCGAGAAAGCAGACGAGGCATTGAGAACCTACGAAAATGCCGAAAAACTCGGAACTCTCATTCTCGTTTGCTCTCTCTTGATATCAGGTGCGATCGCAGCAATTCTAGCAGCATACACCAGCGGGGCGATCGCTCGCTCCTTAGAAGCCACCACCCTCATCGCTCAGCGAGTGACAGAAGAATCTAACTTTGATTTGCAAGTACCCGTCACTACTTCTGACGAAGTGGGAAGGCTAGCAATTTCCCTCAACGAACTAATCCAAAGAGTAGCCGAATACACAGAAGAATTGCACGAAGCAAAAGTAGCAGCCGAAGCTGCCAACCGCTCGAAAAGTGCATTTCTCGCCAACATGAGCCACGAACTACGCACCCCCCTCAACGCCATCATTAACTACAGCGAAATGCTGCAAGAAGATGCTCAAGATTCCGGTTCAGAAGACTTTCTCCCGGACTTAGAAAAAATTCAAACCGCAGGCAAACACCTGCTGGATATGATCAGCGACATCCTCGACATTTCCAAAATAGAAGCCGGTCACGTCACCCTTTATTTGGAAAACTTCGACGTGGCAACGATGATTGAAGAAGTGATGACTACTGCTCAACCGCTAGTAGAAAAAAAAGGCAATTCTTTAGCACTAAAAACCAAAGGCGAACTCGGCACAATGTACGCCGATCAACCGAAAGTGCGGCAAATTCTCCTTAATTTGCTCAGCAATGCTGCCAAATTTACCGAAAAAGGCGTCATTACTATCGGCGTGGAAAGAATTAAAATTGAAAAATCAAGACCGACCAAACAAAATAAAAATAATGATATTCACTCTGGTTCAAACTACACTTCTCAAGTTGTAATGTTTCGAGTCAGCGACACCGGCATCGGGATGACAAACGAGCAATTAGAGCAGATTTTTAAACCTTTTACCCAAGCTGATGCTTCGACTACCCGCAAATACGGAGGGACGGGTTTGGGATTGACAATTAGCCAGCGTTTGTGTCAAATTCTCGGCGGCGAAATTAGCGTTGAAAGCGAAGACGGTAAAGGTTCAACTTTTATTGTCAGTCTCCCGGAACGGGTAGTTATGCAGGCATGAAGTCAATCGATTTTAGATTTTAGATTTTAGATTTTAGATTGAAGCATTGACCCCACGGATAAATTCGGGGGCTTGTATGCTGGATGCTTTCGGTGAGGCAAGATATGGATTTTGACACGGCTACACGGATTAATTATTGAGCATTTGTCATATAATGTTCGGTCAATTAACCATGATTCCTGTAGGGGCGGGTTCGCCAAGATATTGAATAGAAACGGGAAAATCTGTAAACCCGCCCCGGCATTTAATCGCGGTCAATCGATCGGACATGATATCAATAGTCAGGAGGCAGATATTCAAGGAAAAAGAAAGAGGGAGGAAGGAAGAGGGAAATTTTAAAATGTATTGATATATCAATTATCACAATAAAGAATAATTAACAACCCGGACTAACGCACAGACTCTATCTGTAGGTGCGCCGTGTGCACCTTACATATAGCGGTTCTGCGTAAGTTTTGATAATTCCCAGGTCAAAACCTGGGAATATAGCAAGCCTAAAGAACAAAGCCTTGTACAACAGTAGTTTTCAAGACTCCTTCAAAAGTGCGTTCTGTCTTGTCCAGCAGGACAACTACATTGCGTCCGTTCGGAGACAAACGAACTTCTCGGATTGAATAAGAGAACACCCAATCTTGAAAATTGTTCAGCGATCCGAGGACACGCTGCCGACCGTTATGATTAATTACAAGACGCATGGCCGCGCTTTCTCTGCCAGCCGAAGCATTTTTTTGCCGCTGTTCTAGGCGAATTTGTAAAGGCTTTGCTGTATTGACTTTGACGGCGACGGTCTCGCTTCCATTGGCTCCGGGAGTACGAGAAATAATGTTCAGTTTAGTTCCAGATCGAGGAGGAGTTAACTTCAAAGTTTGCCTGCTATTCCAACTTTTTTTAAGCAAGTCATCTTCTGCCATTTTAGTGCTTTTATTGGAGTCGGGCTCGCCATATTTAGTTTCGATACACCCATTTCTGATGCAGGAATTTGCAGCAACTTGGACAATTTGCAATTCTGCTTTGGGAATTCCCGCTCCTGTATCTCTGGAACTTTCTAGATACAAGTAGTAATTGCTGTCGGCGGAAAAACCAGACATCCGGTGTGCGGCACGCCAGGTACTTGCCAAAGCTTCAGGGGCTAGTGCGATCGCGGCACTTGCTATAATACCTAACGAAATTAAAGGTAAAATTTTCATAGCTATATTTTCCAGGTGTGAGAGTTATAGCGGCTGTTATTGATGAGTAAAACAATAACGCTTTGGGTTTCGCTATAGGACTGTGACGCTTCTCAAGTCCTCTCTCCTATTTACATGAGTGTTTCTCCATTTTCCGTACCAGGAGACTGTTTAAGAATGTGCCGTTTTTTCAAGTGGCACTAAAAACATTTTTAATGTGAGAGTGGGTCTTATCTCACATCTTGCACTATTCTCAAGAACAGGCAAGATGCCTGTTCCACAAAGAGTGAATTTTATTCTTGTGGAACAGGCATCTTGCCTGTTCATAAAAAGCTTATTGACAATGGTGCAACATCTCAGTCTTATCCAAGAGTCCAACTTTTAGGCGCGATAGTTGCCTTTTCCCTGCGAGAGACTGCTACACAGGACGGAAATACCTATCTCAAGATAGGGGAACACCGATCCGCCCCCTCTCCGCAACTCCCTACAATGACAATTGTACGGGCGATCGAGCAATTGCCTCTACAGCAATCATCATTTTTAATGCAGGGAATTAAAATTTATGCAACCAAATAATCCAAACCAATTTACCGAAAAAGCCTGGGAAGCCCTCGCCCGCACCCCCGAAATCGTCAAAGCAGGTCAGCAGCAGCAGCTAGAAAGCGAACATTTGATGAAAGCTTTGCTGGAACAAGAATCGGGACTCGCTAGCAGCTTGTTTAACAAAGCGGGAGTTTCTGTAGCAAAATTGCGCGATCGCACTGATGAGTTTATCAGCCGCCAGCCGAAAATCTCTGGAAGCGGTGGCAACGTTTATCTAGGTCGTTCTCTCGACACTTTACTCGATCGCGCTGAAACTTATCGCAAAGAGTACGGCGATGAATTTATTTCGATCGAGCATTTGATACTAGGTTACGTTAAGGACGATCGCTTCGGCAAAAATTTACTACAAGAATTTAAACTAGATGAAGCCAAGCTCAAAGATATCATTACCCAAGTCCGGGGGAAGAACAAAGTGACCGATCAAAATCCAGAAGGCAAATACGAAGCGCTGGAAAAATACGGCCGAGATTTGACAGAAGCAGCGCGTCAAGGCAAACTCGATCCGGTAATCGGACGGGATGACGAAATCCGTCGCACGATTCAAATTTTGAGCCGTCGCACCAAAAATAATCCGGTATTGATTGGGGAACCGGGAGTCGGCAAAACTGCGATCGCCGAAGGACTCGCCCAGCGAATTATCACCGGAGATGTGCCACAATCTCTCAAAGACAGACAATTAATTAGCTTAGATATGGGCGCATTAATTGCCGGGGCAAAATTCCGGGGAGAATTTGAAGAACGCTTGAAAGCGGTGCTCAAAGAAGTGATGGACAGCAACGGCAAAGTCATCTTATTTATCGATGAAATTCACACCGTTGTCGGTGCCGGTGCAACTCAAGGATCGATGGATGCGGGCAACTTACTTAAACCCATGTTAGCGAGGGGAGAATTGCGCTGTATCGGCGCTACAACTCTCGACGAATATCGCAAGTACCTCGAAAAAGATGCGGCACTAGAACGCCGTTTTCAACAAGTTTATGTTGACCAACCGACAGTTGAAGATACTGTCTCGATTTTGCGGGGCTTGAAAGAACGGTACGAAGTTCACCACGGCGTTAAAATTTCTGACAGCGCCCTAGTGGCGGCGGCTACTTTGTCTACTCGATATATTAGCGATCGCTTCCTTCCAGACAAAGCCATTGACTTAGTTGACGAAGCAGCCGCTAAACTTAAAATGGAGATTACCTCCAAGCCGGAAGAACTAGACGAAATTGACCGTAGGATTTTGCAGCTAGAAATGGAAAGACTGTCGCTGCAAAAAGAAAGTAACGCTGCTTCGGTCGAACGCTTGGAAAGACTGGAAAAAGACTTAGCCAACCTCAAGGAACAGCAAAGCGCTTTGAATGCCCAGTGGCAATCGGAAAAAGGTGTCATCGGCAGCATTCAAAAGATTAAAGAACAGATTGATAAGGTGAATATTGAAATTCAGCAAGCTGAATTAAAATATGACCTCAACCGCGCTGCTGAGTTGAAATATAGCAAGTTAACCGAATTGCAAAAACAATTGCAAGAAGCTGAAGCTCAACTTTCAGCAACTCAAACCACAGGTAAAACTTTGCTGCGGGAAGAAGTCACGGAAGCTGACATTGCCGAGATTATTTCTAAGTGGACGGGAATTCCCATCAGCAAGTTGGTTGAATCGGAAATGCAGAAACTTCTGCACTTGGAAGATGAACTGCACAAGCGGGTAATTGGACAAGATGAAGCGGTGACGGCTGTTGCAGATGCAATTCAGCGATCGCGCGCAGGTTTAGCAGATCCAAATCGTCCGGTTGCCAGTTTTATCTTCCTCGGCCCCACGGGTGTTGGTAAAACTGAGTTAGCTAAAGCATTAGCGTCTTATTTGTTCGACACCGAAGAAGCGATCGTGCGAATTGATATGTCGGAATACATGGAGAAACACGCGGTTTCACGGTTAATTGGTGCGCCTCCGGGATACGTTGGCTACGATGAAGGTGGACAGTTAACTGAGGCTGTGCGCCGCCGTCCTTACTCCGTGATTCTATTCGATGAAATCGAGAAAGCGCACCCGGATGTATTCAACATCATGCTGCAAATTCTGGATGACGGCCGTGTTACCGATGCTCAAGGTCACACAGTAGACTTTAAGAATTCTGTGATTATTATGACATCGAATGTCGGCTCTCAATACATTTTAGATGTGGCGGGAGATAACGAACAAATGCGGAGTCGGGTGATGGAAGCGATGCGGGGAACTTTCCGCCCGGAATTCTTGAACCGGATTGATGAGATGATTATCTTCCACGGTTTGAGTAAGGCAGAACTGCGGCAGATTGTGCTGTTGCAAGTTAAGCGCTTGGAAAAACGGTTAGCCGATCGCAAAATGTCTCTGAAATTGTCGGAATCTGCGATCGACTTTTTAGCAGAAATTGGTTACGATCCCGTTTACGGTGCGCGGCCTTTGAAGCGGGGAATTCAGCGGGAGTTGGAAACGCAAATGGCGAAGGGTATTTTGCGCGGAGATTTTGCCGATGGCGATACCATTTTTGTGGATATCGAGAATGAAAGGTTGGCGTTTAAGCGGCTGCCGGCACAGTTGGTGACTGCGAAATAATTTGAATAGGGTGGGCTGCGGCCCACCTTATTTTTTTGAGGCGATGGTTCTTTTTTTGGCCGCAGATGTAGGCGGATGGACGCGGATGGACGCGGATGGGATTGCGGGCGATCGTTCTTAAGGGCGATCGCTTTCTGATTTATCTTTTTTCTGTTCTTGGCGTTCTCGAACAGATTTCGTCAGCAGGTACGTTGCCAAACTGCTAACGGATCTGCTGTCTTCTTCTGCCCATTCTTCGAGAGCTTTTTGAATCTCTTCTGGCAAGTATGCGGTAACTCGTCCCCGTGAAGCCATTCGTTGTACTGCAAAACTTTTCAACAAACTCCATTTTACGCCGTGGCCATCGCTTAAGGGCGATCGCTTTCTGATTCTTCCTTTTTCTGTTCTTGACGTTCTCTGACTGCTTTAGCTGCCACATGGGATAGCAGGTTTGCAAGGGTTCTATCTTCTTCTTCGGCCCATTCGGACAAAGCTTGATGAACGTCTTCTGGCAGGGTAACTGTGACTCGCATTCGTGAAGGCATGGGCTGGCATGGTTTTACTTCAATTGTCTTCAATTTTACACTCTCACGTCATTAGATATATTTTTGTGTCATTTGATGTTATTAACATCAAACTATGCTATTAGTGTATATAAGGCTCAGGCCTTAAAACGTCAGAAGCCAGCCCCTTACTGTGGAAGGTTCCGGGCTGGCTCTGGCTCCAAAAATATCAATGGAGACGAGTTCTATGTTGACATACAAAGACCGCTTGTGTTGTTGGGCGATCGCCCGTTTGTTACCCTCTGGGCAATGGATAATTGTTGCCCGCTTCCGCAGTCGTTCCGATGCAGACGGGCATTTTCAGTTTTTGCGTCAAACTATACCCCACGTCAAGTTTGAGGTTGTGTTCGATCGCAGTGGGGACAGTCACCGTTTATCCGCGTTGGGCCGCCCTTCCAATGCCGTCACCAGCGCGTTATAAATGGTAATTTTTGCGGCGGTTTCAGTTAACTAAACATTGGCGATCGCTCTTTTTTAGTAAGTGCGATCGCTCCTAATTCTGGTCATAGCAATTCTGACAATTCTTGTTTGAGTTGTTCGAGCGAAATTCCACCTTCTGTTTTCAGTCTTGCCCTCGATTCTTGTAACATAGCGATAAAATTAGGATTCAAGCTGAGGCTGACTGTTTCCATATCAGCATCTCGAATCGACACCCAAACTGCCGCAAGTTCACCGTCAACGGTAAGAATGATTACCCATAAACTAGGTTTATTGCCGATCGCCAACTGGTAGGATGGCGTAAATAGGTCGATCGCACGCCTGTCGCGGGCTGCCCCCAAAAAGGTTACGGAGAACAACGCTTTTACTCTCAGTATTGGCGTATTAACATGACTGCATCAGGGCGTTATGAATTGTCGGTTCCCCAAAGTTACCAGTTTCGTCTCCGCGCCGATGGCTCCAGGTGGGATAATCGCCCTCGCGGGTTCAATAACCTCTACCTAACAGGCGATTCGATCGATAATAGTTTCAATTCTGGGTGTATCGAAGCGACTACGATGGCCCGAATGCAAGGCTAGGGCAATTCTGCAACAGCAGTGCAGCCAGGAATATCATCGCCAGCAACCAGGCAATTATTGGCGAGAATGATGCTTGGCCTAAACCTCAAGCGCTTAACTTCGCGATCGGGGAGGGAGATTAGGCAAAGAAGATACAGTAAAATTGATGCCGCAGGGGAAAAGTATTCAGATATAGCGCCGTATCTTGCCTGCGATAGTTCCCCATTAAGGTTTTTAAGGCAAGAGTTTTGGGAGTATTTCCATCTTAGCAGTTTGGAAATACTCCCCTTACACCTTACTCAAAAGAAATCAAAAATGATTAACATTGACGGCTACCAGATTCTCACTCAAATTTACGACAGTATCAACTCCACGGTTTATCGGGCTGTGCGACAACACGATAACCAACCCGTTATCCTCAAATTCCTCAAAGAAGACTATCCTACACCTTCGGAACTGGTTCGCTATAAACAAGAATATGAAATTACTCGCAATTTGAATCTCGATGGGGTGATTAAGGCTTATGAATTAAAACCCTATCAGCGGACTTTAGTCATTATCCTTGAGGATTTTGGCGCGTCATCTTTAAAACAGTTGATGAATGAGCGTAGGGAAGCAGGCACGCAGGCATTGCCCCTACAGGAATTTCTTAGCATTGCTATTAAAACGGCTGAGATTTTAGGCAGTATTCATGCCCAAAATATTGTCCATAAAGATATTAACCCCACGAATATTATTTTAAACCCCGAAACCGGGCAACTCAAAATTATTGATTTTGGTATTTCTACAGCCTTAACTCGCGAAAACCCCACCCTGAAAAATCCCAAGGTTTTAGAAGGTACTTTAGCTTATATTTCACCAGAGCAAACGGGAAGAATGAATCGTTCCCTAGATTACCGCACCGACTTTTACTCCCTCGGCGTCACTTTTTATGAGTTACTAACGGGACAACTCCCTTTTCCCACAAATGATGCCCTAGAATTAGTGCATTGTCATATCGCCAAAGTACCCGTAGCAACCGATATAATTAATCCAGAAATTCCCAAAGCCGTGTCAGATATCGTGATGAAACTGATGGCAAAAACCGCTGAGGATCGATACCAAAGTGCTTTTGCCATCACAATTGATTTAGCAGAATGTTTGCACCAGTTACAAACAAAAGGAAATATATCTGATTTATCTTTAGGGGCTCAAGACATTTCCGACCAGTTTCAAATTCCCCAAAAGCTCTACGGGCGCGAGGCGGAACTTGAAGCATTACTGACAGCTTTTGAGCGAGTAGCGGACAATTCCCAATCCCAAATAGAAATGATGTTAGTAGCGGGTTATTCTGGCATTGGCAAATCATCCCTAGTAGCCGAAATTCACAAACCAAATACCCGACTGCACGGCTATTTCACCGCAGGCAAATTTGACCAATTTCAAAAGAGTATTCCTTACTCCGCTGTAGTTAGCGCCTTTAAGGGATTAGTGCGGCAACTATTAACTGAAAGTGAAATTCAGCTTGAACAATGGCGAGAAAAACTTAGAGATGCTTTTAGTGTTAATGGTCAGGTGATTATTGATGTAATTCCCGAAGTAGAACTGATTGTCGGCGCACAGCCACCCGTGCCAGAATTAGGGGCAAGCGATTCGCAAAATCGGTTTAATATTGTCTTCAGTAACTTCATTCGAGCCTTTTGCACAAAAGAGCATCCCTTAGTCATATTTTTGGATGATTTGCAGTGGGCTGACTCCGCGACACTCAAGTTAATTGAATTGATGATGACCGATAGACATCTGCAATATCTGTTTTTGATTGGAGCTTATCGGGATAACGAAGTTAGCCCAACGCACCCCTTGATGATGACGCTGGATGGATTACGCAAAGAAGGAGCCACTATCAATTATATTACTTTATCAGCTTTAGCCCCAGAAAATATTAGCCAACTGATTGGCGATACATTATATAGCGACACGGAGACGGTAAAATCCTTGGCAGAACTGGTAATGAAGAAAACAGGAGGTAATCCGTTTTTTGTTAATCAATTTCTGAAAACTCTGGACGCGGAAAAGCTAATAACGTTTGATTTGGAATCTCATCAGTGGCAGTGGAATATTGCCCAAATTGAAGCACAAAATATCACAGATAATGTGGTAGAATTGATGGTAGGCAAGTTACAAAAACTGCCTCCTCTCACCCAACATGTTTTACGTTTAGCATCTTGTATCGGCGCATCTTTTTCCTTAAATATCCTGTCGATTGTTTGTGAAAAACCGCCTGAAGTGATTTTTTCTGATCTACTTGTAGCCATTCAGACCGGATTCATCTTGCCGACATCAGAGTTAGATGAAAACCTATTAATTCAAGATTATAAATTTCTGCATGACCGGGTACAACAAGCGGCTTATGCTCTGATTGATGACAATCAGAAAAAAGCGGTTCATCTTCAAATTGGGCGGCTGTTGCTAGCGAATGTATCTGATGAGCAACTACCGGAAAAAATATTTGAAATAGTCGATAATTTAAACTTAGCTGGGCCATTGATAACTGATGAATCGGAACGGGTGGAATTAGCACGATTGAACTTGGAAGCGGGGAGAAAAGCCAAAGCTTCAACGGCTTATGCCGCTGCTTTAGAGCAATATTTTACTAGGGGAATAGAGATGTTGCCGGGAGATGCTTGGCAAGAGCATTATGATTTGACTTTTAGTTTATATCGAGAACGGTCTGAATGTGAATATCTCTGCGGTAATTTTGACAATGCAGAAGAGTTATTTGATTTGATATTAACTCAGGCTCACTCTAATTTAGAACGAGCCGAAATTCAGAATATGCGCGTCATTTTATATGATAATACAGGCCAATATTTAGAAGCTATACAAATAGGTTCAGACGCCTTAAAAACTTTGGGAGTCAGTTTGCCCATCGCTAATAAAGCAGAAATTTGGTCAGAATTTGAATTAGAGTTACAGTTATACAGAGTTAGTCTCGAAAGAATCAAGATAGCCGAGCTAATTGATGCACCAAAGATGATTAACTCAGAAATAATAGCCTGTATGAAGCTTTTAGAAAATCTTAGTGGACCTACTTATTTTACTAACCAAGACTTGTGTGCTTTGGGTGCACTCAAAATGGTCAATCTTTCTATTGCACACGGCAACTCCGAGCACTCGGCTCATGGATATACTTACTGGGGAGTTTTGGGAGATCCAAGATTAGTTGATTATGAGGTTGGTTATGAATTTGGTCAATTAGGCATGAAGCTGGCCGAGCAGTTTAATAATGCTAGTTTATCTTGCAAAGTTCTCGAGATGTTCGGTGGTCATATTAATCCCTGGCGAAGCCATCTTAAAAAAGGTATTCCTATTCTTAGAAATAGCTACCAAATAGGTGCAGAAATTGGAGATATTTGGGCGGCTTATACTTCTTACCATTTGGTTCTCCAAAGAATTATAGCTGGGGAAAACTTTGACAGTATTCTTGATGAGTCTAAGAAATATCTTGAGTTTAACAAGCAAATCAAAAATTCTGCTTTGGTTGGAAGTCAGCAATTATATCAGTATTTTATCTTAAATTTACAGGGATTAACCAGGGACAAATTTTCTTTGAGCGATGAGGATTTTGATGAATATCAGTGCCTGCAAATGTGGGAGAAGAAAAATTTTATGACGGGAATAGTGCCGTATAACCTATTTAAAACACAAATTTTCTTCCTATATGGGGATTACAAAAATGCTCTGAAAACCGCCAAAAAAAGCGATGAAATTCTCGTTTTTATTTCAGGTATACCCAGTCAAGCCGACCATTATATGTACTATTCTTTAATTTTAACGGCTCTTTACCCAACTGCTACCAACTCGCAACAGCAGGAATATGAGGAAATCTTAAAACTCAATCAACAGAAGATGAAAAATTGGGCAGATAACTGTCCTGAAAACTTCCTGCACAAATATCTACTGGTAGAAGCGGAAGTTGCTCGCATTACTGGTAAAGAAATAGAATTAATATGGGACTTGTACGATCGCGCCATAGCTTCAGCTCATGAAAATGAGTATATTCAGAATGAAGCTTTAGGCAATGAACTAGCAGCCCAATTCTGGTTAGGGAAAGGCAAAGAGGAAATTGCCCAACTTTATATGAAAAAAGCGCATTATGGCTACCAACTTTGGGGGGCTAAGCGTAAAGTAGAGGATTTGGAGCAGAAATATCCGCAGTTAATCCCCAAGGTATCTGCCCCGAAACAAATTGATGTGCAGACTACTGCTATTGGCATAGATTCTTCAACAACTGGAGGAAGTTCAAATATAGACTTGTCCACAGTGCTCAAAGCTTCCCAAGTTCTGGCTGGTGAAATTGCGAGCAACAAATTGTTAGAGAAGTTAATGACACTTTTACTGGAAAATGGCGGAGCACAAAAAGGCTTTATTATCTTATCAAATAAGGATCAGTTAACCATTGAAGCTAGAGGTGAAGTTGATAAAGAACAAGTAGAAGTTGGGCAAAGTATTTCGATGGAAGGTAGCGATAATCTTCCTGTGGGGATGATAAAATATGTAGCGAGAACTCAGGAAGATGTAGTGCTATCAGAAGCTACGAAAGAGGGTGTCTTTACTAGCGAACCCTATATTATAAAAAATCAGCCTAAGTCAGTCTTATGCGCTCCTATTATTAATCAAGGTAAACTGATCGGCATTCTGTATTTAGAAAACAATCTGACTACGGGAGCTTTTACGCGCGATCGCCTAGAAATTCTCAAAGTCCTCTCTTCTCAAGCTGCGATTTCCATTGAAAATGCCCTGCTATATCGCACTTTAGAAGATAAAGTTCAAGAACGCACGGCTCAACTAGCTGAAGCGAATCAAAAAATTAGCACCCTCAATCAGAAATTAAAAGCAGACAATGTTCGCATGAGTGCAGAACTCGATATTGTCAAACAACTGCAACAAATGGTGTTGCCAAAACCGTCAGAATTAGAGGCAATTGAAGGCTTAGAAATAGCTGGTTTCATGGAAGCTGCTGACGAAGTTGGCGGCGATTACTACGACGTATTGCAACAAGATGGCCAAGTAAAAATTACCATTGGCGATGTCACGGGACATGGTTTAGAAAGTGGCGTGTTGATGATTATGGCACAAACGGCGGTCAGGACGCTTCAGAAAATGAACGAAACAGATCCAGTGAAGTTTTTGGATGTCCTCAACCAGACTCTGTATGGCAATCTCCAGCGCATGGACTCCTCTAAAAATATGTCTCTAGCTATCTTAGACTATGCCGGAGGTGTCCTGAAATTAAGCGGACAACATGAGGAAATGATTGTGGTGCGCGCTGATGGAAAATTGGAGTGCATAGATACAATAGATTTAGGCTTTCCCATTGGCTTAGTAGAAGAGATTGGCGACTTTATTGCTCAAACAGAAGTGCAGTTAAATCCTGGGGATGTGGTGGTGCTTTATACTGATGGAATTCCGGAAGCTATAGATATTAATAAAGCGCTGTACGGATTAGAAAGGTTGTGGCAAGTGGTGGTTGAAAATCGTCAGCGGTCTGCCCAAGAAATTCGGGAAGCTGTGATTGAGGATGTGCGGCAGTATATTGGCGCTCAGAAGGTTTTTGATGATATTACTTTGGTGGTGATTAAACAAAACTGAGGTTTTTTTAAAATAGTTCATTTTCTGTTTTTACGAGGAATATCTATAGGTAAAAATTCTGACAATATCCACTTCTGTTAGTTGTATTTATTGCTGGGAATTTACAGCAAATTCTGGTTTATTACCCCTAGGTCGGCGGTTTAAACCGCTACTACGGCAGTTACGCAGGCACGCTGCATATAGCGTGCCTGCGTAACTCCTGCTAATTCAATTCCGCACCATCACAGACTTAATTACAGCATTCGGCTGATACTTATTAGTCTGATAAAACCCCCCTTGACCAGCGCCATAAACTCCCGCAAATTGTTTGCCTTCAGCCTTGGGAACAAACATAATGTTTCTAGTGGGTTGCTTGGCAAATACAACCCCTTCTCTCATCTCATTATCCACGTTATAAGATAAAGTAGCCTTGCCGTAAATGGCCTCAGCTTGTTTCAGAGTCATTCCCGGCCCGACGCCCTGAACTGTTTTATAACTAGAATTCTCAGTCATCAAAAGTTCAATGACATCGGTATCTTTTAGCTTTGTACCCGCAGCGTAGATAATCCGATATTGCACTTTTCCCGATCGACTAACTGCCACAGCATCAAAGTCTACCATAAAAGGAGACTCTACCTTAAACTGCGCCGTAGAGCCCAGAGCCTTTTTCAATTGTCCGAAAGTCATCCCCACCTTCGCCGCTCCAATTGTGCGATCGGAAATTGTTAAACTTGCAGAAGGTGTTTTTTGAGCAGCATTTGCCGTTTCCCCCAGCTTATTTGCACCCCCAGGCGCAACAGCGGAACCCGGAACCGAAATTAAAGTGAGGTAACTGCCGATCGCCAACAAAACAGCTATCATTGATCCAGACAAAACTTTAACATTCAACATGACTAATTCTCCTAGATTTCAAATGCGACTATCTACCCGCATCTTTTTGACTATCCTGGGCCTCACCCTCCTAATTTGGATTCTGAGAGGTGTTGGGATATTGACATTCATTCCCGGTGGTGTGATCTGGATACTGATTTTGTTGTCTTTTGTTGCGGGTATCCTCAGCACTTTACTCCGTCGGTAAGCCAGCATCCGGCAAATAACAAATAAGAATTAACAATTAAAACTTAACAAATTATTTTAATTGTGATTGTTTCATTGCCTTTCCCACTGTCACATTTAACTGAGCGCCGATCAGCATCACCAAAGAAGAAAGATCGAGCCACAGCAGCAACACAATAAAAGTTCCGATCGTGCCGTAAGTCCAACTGTAATTGCCCAAGTGCAAAACATAAAACCGAAATAAAGCTGAAAATAGCGCCCACAAAATAGCAGCAAAAACAGCTCCCGACAAAATAGGAATATCTGGTTGACGGCGGCTAGGCCCGTAGCGGTAAACAAAGGCAAAGGCAAGTGATACAATTCCCAAAGAAATCGGCCACCGCCACAGCCGCCAAACACCTAAGAGTTGCGACTCCAAAGGGCAATTGTCGGCGATCGGCAAGCAATTTTTAACATCTTTTAAATCGCAAGTGGCGAGGGACTCCAGCAGGCAACTCTGGCGGGCAATAGCTTGCACAATTAAGTCGCTGACAAATACTACTCCCGATGCCAGAATTAATAGTATAATTGTGCCGATACTCAGCGCCAGAGAAATAAGTTTTGCTTTCCAAAATGGTCGAGTTCGAGCGATCGGGATGTCATGGATGCGATCGAGTGCAGCCATCGCCGCGCTCATTACTCCAGAAAATGCCCAAATCGCCCCAAGAAAGCTCACCGAAAACAGCCCTTTACTGCGAGTTAACAGAATTTCTTTGATTAAGCCACCAATCAACTTCCGCACGTCATCGGGTATAACTTCGCCCAAAAGACGGGCGATTTGATACAGTGTTGACTGCAAAGGTTCAAAGAGGGCGATCGCAGATAAGATAGCCAACAGCCCCGGAAACAGCGCCAGCATAGAATTGTAGGCCATTTCCGCAGACAGCCCCGGCAAGCGCTGTTCTCCCGCCTTCGCGCCGACTTCCTTGAGCGTGCCCCAAGTCAAACACCGACAAAACAGCCAAAACCCCCCAAATTTCCGTTTGAGAGCTCGAAGCAGCCTCAAAAATGCCTGAAACAAAGCTAAAATCAGGTAGCGCAACCAGTAAAAAATGTTCATAGCGCACAGGCAACGGGGCGAAAGATGAGGTACACAAGTCGTTAATTAATTAAGCCATTATCAACTCGCAATTGCCAATTCCCAATTCCCCAATCTAAAATCTAAAATCTAAAATCTAAAATCAATATTATGGCTCAGGATGTCAGACAGTGGTTAGATGAAATCAAGCGGCTGCAACAGCAGTTAACAGAAGTTTCGCGCGATCGCGATGACGCCGGTGAAAGTGCCGCTCAGTGGCGCCAACTCTACAATACTGAAGCCGAGCAGCGGCGGAATGATGCTAAATTAACTCAGCAAAGCATCGCTTCTCTGGAAGCACAAATAGAGCAATTACAAAATTTTTCCCCCATTATGCCCGAAGGCGACGATGCTGGGGTTGCTCGCCAGCAGGAAGTCGAACAACTGCAAACTGTAGGCGAACTTAAAGCTAAGTTAACAGAAGTTCTTCAAGAGCGCGATCGGGCGATCGAACAAGTGAAACAACTCACTCAAGCCCTCAAACAAGAAGAAGCCCGTCACGCCGAAACTAGCAAAAATTTAACTAGCGCCCTCGGAGATGCGGTTGACTTGCTCACGAAAGCCCAAAATCCTGCCCCTGCAAAAACGGAGACAGTCTATTCTTTAGAAATAGTACCTACTCGCACTGCAAATCCTGGCGAAACTGCTCTGGAAATCCGCCAAACTTCCGCCCCAGGCAAAAATCCCGCCCAGCTTCCACCTTCTAAAAATCAGTTACTCGATCTACCGCCCTTTGGGAATTAGGAGTTAAAAATTCAGGAATTGTCGGCATGGCGAGTCCCCTTATGATCGCGAATTAAATAACTTACAATTTTAATTGTTATTGTGGGATGGGCGTCCCGCC